>CAYLWK010000184.1:0-3272 GCA_964387255.1 uncultured Oligoflexia bacterium | reverse complement strand
TCCCACCCGGAGTGGAACCCAAAGCTACGGAGTCCAACGCGAACGACTCCCCTGAAACACCTCCGGCGTCAACTAAAAGCGCAAGACTTTTGTCCTAAATAAAGGTTTTCGATCTTTAGCTCAGACGAAATTCAGCCCATGATCTTTCACATTAAATATTTTGCCCTGCGGCATTAGGGCTGAATTTAACGCGCTGAAGCTTAGCGGATCATTGACCTTTAGGTTTAAAGACCTTCTGATGATTCGTTTAACACTACTAAAAGATTCTATTCAGGCTAAAGTTTAAAAGTGCCGATATTTTCCATATGAAGGGAAAGGGTACCTCCTTTAAAATCGATCACTTACTCCATGATATCGTAAATCGATCTTCTGACTTTTTTGGAGTAGCTGCACCTGATGGCACGATCCTGTACGTGAACGACGCCGGTCGAAAAATGCTGGGAGTACCAGAAGAGACAGATTTAACCCAAACTGTCATGACCGACTATATTCACCATAGGGATCAAGCTTTCTTTGATCGAGAAGTTGTCCAAGCAACATTTCAAACAGGTGAGGCCGTTACGAGACTCAACTTAAGGCATTTTAAAACACAGAAGCCTATTCCTGTTGAAATTCGATTCTTTTCTGTTTTAGATCAAGCGGGAGAGATTCAATATTATATGGCTTTTTGCAAAAGCCTTCATATTGAGATTGAATACCAGAAACTTTCAAAACTTAATCAATCCGTACAAAGCCTCGCGTCTGTGGGCGGTTGGGAGCTTGACATTGAGACTGGAGAGATTATTTGGACTGATGAAGTCTATGAAATCTACGGAATCCCTAAGGGGACTTCAATCACTAAAATTAAGGGAATCTCCTACTACGCTCCCCACGACCGGAAAAGAATCACTCAGTATGTTGAAGACTGCATCTCTAAAAAACAAAGCTACGATGACATCTTTGAGTTTATTGACCACCAAGGTAAAAAGAAATGGGTTCGAGCTATTGGAGAACCGATTCTAGACCCAAGAGGCAAAGTAACTCGTCTTGTCGGAACCTTTCAGGATGTCACCGACGAAAAAAACGAACACAATGAAATTCTGATCTCCAAAAATCGATTAAAAAAACTGATTGACGTCGTACCAGCAGGAATCTTTGAAACTGATCTTAATGGGAACTATGTTTTCATCAATGAAGAGTGGAAGACTCTGACTGGTCTTTCAGAAAAAGAGGCACAAGGTGATGGATGGAAAGATGCCGTCCATCCAGATGACCGAGAAGAAGTTTTCTTAAAATGGAAAAGGGCAACGTCTGAAAACCGTGATTTTGACCTTACTTATCGCTTTCAAAAAACAAATGGTGAAATCACTCATGTCCGAGGACGTTCAACTGCGATCACAAGTCCTGACGGGAGAACTATCGGGTACCTAGGCGCTGTTCAAGACATTACCAAAGAACTAAAAATGCAAGAAGAACTTCAAAGATCCAATGAAGAGATCTCTCGATTTTTTGAAGTTTCTTTGGATCTTTTATGTATCGCAAATTTAGATGGGTATTTCATTAAGATCAACCCTATGTTTTCAAAAATTCTTGGCTATACGGAAGAGGAACTTTTAACAAAACCATTCATCAACTTTGTACACCCTGAGGATATTGATTCAACACTCAATGAACTTGAAAAATTAAATCAAGGAGAATTGAGTGTAAATTTTCAAAATCGATATCGCTGTAAAGATGGAAGCTACCGACACTTCCGCTGGGTTTCCTCAACTGATCCTGAAAAAGGACTGGCCTATGCTTCTGCTCACGATGTGACAGAACTTATGGAAATTCAAAACGAACTTACCTCCTATAAAACAGGCTTAGACAATCACTCCATCGTTGCCACCACCACTCCCGAAGGCGTAATCACCGATGTGAATGATCGTTTTGTAAAGGTTTCAGGATACTCTAGAAAAGAACTCATTGGGAAAACACACCATATCATTAACTCTGGAGAGCATCCCAAAAGTTTCTGGCGACATTTTTGGAAGACGATTAGCTCAGGACAAACTTGGCGCGGTGAAATTAAAAATAAAGCCAAATCGGGGAACTATTACTGGGTGGATACCACCATTGCACCGATCTTCGGTCCAAATGGAAAAATAAAGAAACACTTGGCATTTCGCTTTGAAATCACTGAAAGAAAAGAACTCGAGGAAAGACTGATTTCAAAAACAGCTCACTTGAATCATGTTATCCAAAATAGCCCGGGCATGGTCTATCAATTCGTCATGACTCATCAGGGTGAATTTTATTTTCCATTTGTAAGCAATCAGGCATTTTTGATTTATGGATTGTCTCCTGAGGAATTTAAGAAAGATAGCAATATTCTGATGAAAATGGTGCATCCCGATGAAATAGAGACGTTAACACAGGCCATTTTAAAAAGCGCTCAAGACCTTTCTGTCTTTGAATGGAAAGGGAGGATTGTAGACGTCAACCAACAAGTGAAGTGGATTCAAGCTCGCAGCACGCCCGTGAGGAAAGAAAACGGGGACACTTTATGGGATGGAGTCATCATTGATATCACCAAAGAAGTAGAGCAAGAAAATGAGATGATGCTTCAGAAGCAGATCTATCACCATAATGCCAAGCTTGCTTCTATTGGAGAGCTTGCGGCGGGTGTTGGACATGAAATCAATAACCCGCTTGCCATCATTAAAGGTAACTTGTTCATAGCGGAAGCGCTATTAAGCAACTCTCCAGTGAAAATCGAACGTGTTAGAAAAGTTCTTCGCAAAGCTAATTTAGCCGGAGAACGAATCGAGAAAATTGTTCTAGGACTTAGAACCTTCTCTAGATCAGATGACCTTTCGCAGTCTTCATTCAACCTTTACGATGCCATTTATGAAAGCGTCATGATGATTCAGGAGATCTACAAACAAGAAGGAATTGATCTAAAATTCCATAGCCAGGTTAAAGAAGAAAATGCCGTGATTTTTGGGAATCGTGGTCGAATTCAGCAGATCATCATGAACCTGCTATCGAATTCAAAGGACTCCACAGAAGACCTTGATCAGCGACGAATCGATGTATTTCTAGACGAAGCAAAGGACCTACTGACTCTCACGGTCAAAGACAATGGGAGAGGAATCAAAGAGGAATTCAAAGATAAAATTTTTGATCCTTTTTTCACCACAAAAGAAGTTCACAAGGGCACAGGCATCGGTCTATCTCTAGTCCATCAGATTGTAAAAGAGCATGACGGAGACATTAAAGTAGAGAGCAAACCAAATCAGGGAAGCTCGTTT
>CAYLWK010000183.1:0-3940 GCA_964387255.1 uncultured Oligoflexia bacterium | reverse complement strand
TTTCTCTCGACTTAGCTTTTTCAACTGGACCTGGCCAATCGGATCAATCTGCCATTGCTGGACCTAATCAAGTTTTTCGTTATTTTTCATTTCAGTCTGAATGGATCCCAGAAATTGAAGAAGGACGTTTTGGAGCAATTTCTGTGGGGGGTAAGTTTTCACTCTACCCTTCTTCTCAGAAAGGACAACTCGGCTTGAATGGAATCCAAGACTGGGCCGTAGGGTCTCAGCTGCTTTATCAAGCGCGTTTTTTTGAAAACCAACCTCTTGTGCCTGTCTTTGGGTATCATGCAGACTTTAGAGATCACCAACTCACAGAAGAAACCTCCACCTTGGTATTTCAACATGGTCCCTGCCTAGGTGGCTGGTTATTACTAAATTTTATAGATACCGAACTCTCTCGTAGCTTTTACCGAAACTCAAAAGTACTCAGAACTTACCTTACAGTTGAGTGGCGTAATCAAGTGGCCAAGAACGATGAAGTTGTTTGGAATGAATCGCAGTGGGAATTTGGATTGAGATTCGAACTATGATGCTTTCAAGAAAAGACCGATTAACTCTAGAAATAAACTCAGCTCACCTACGGCTTTACGCTAACTTTCTACTCGTACTCGCAATCTTGCTTTGCTACTCCTCTTTTTCGTCAACCATCTCGCTCATCACACCTTGTTTTTTATTACTCTTGGGATGTAACGATCTAAAGCTTGCTTATCAAATCAAATCCAAGCAAAAAGCCATTGTTTCTCGAATCTATCGCCATCAGGGCATTTCGCAAAGAAATCACGAGTCCACTTCTCATTGACAAAATCATGTTTTTACTAGAAAACAGGGAAGTTTTCATCAATTACTTCAATGCTCTCTTGCTCGGGTGGTGGAATTGGTAGACACGCATGGTTGAGGGCCATGTGGGGGCAACCCCGTGGAGGTTCAAGTCCTCTTCCGAGCACCATTAAGGGTGTTCATTTATACATCAAAGCAGAGCTTCACCACTCTAAGACTCTTCTCGGATCATTGATAAGACATTGTCTAAATGTATGGCCTCCGGTCGAGCCAGGATATCAGGTGTTACTTCTATTCTACTATAGTAAGGAAGCATTAAATGGCGATAAATAAAATCTTTATTGTTCACTACGGCCTGATGAAACGTCTATAAGAAAGCAAATGTAATTGAACGCAATTTTTGATATTCCTGAATAGGAATGAACGTTCAGACACTTTGCAAGCCGGAACGTATGTTTTGACCAACTGGATAGAGAAGATTTTTTTCTGTGCTCTGCCTGTCAGATTTCTTTTTGATTATCGAACCTGAAACTACATTTTAAAAGCGCTTTCACTCGTCTGTATGGGCCTTGGTGTGCCATGACAATTTTGGATTTAAGCGCAATGGTGCCAGTTGTTAAAATAGGCCTGCTTAATCATTTTGCGGCCACGCCTCAATTGGGCCTCTCCTTGCATTCCGAAGAATATCCGTTTGAAATATGAGAGATATCACAAGGTTTCACGGTCGTAGATCCGACCAGGATTAAAAATAGGTTTTAAGCGGCTTCAATTTCTACTTTGTATTTTAAGTTTGCTCGATTGAGCTGATCTTGAAGAGCAATTCGAACAAATTGCTCTTCTGATTCTTTCAGCTTTTTTGCAAATTTGGCTGCAAGCTCAGGACTAATAAATCGTCGTTCTTTTTCAATATCACAAAGATTAGATCTTGAAATTCGAAGTTTTCTTGCAAAGTTGGTTTGAGTTTCTTCTTCTCCTTCACGAATGGCAATGAGAAGTTTTGCAATCGATAAAGGACCTCCTGTGAGTCTCTCTAAGAACTTTAATGCATCACTTTTTTTCTTAGTACTCATGTTTATGTACCTCCTGAATCTCAATAAACTCAATTTTCGAACCTCTTCAACGCCTCTATTTTCAACATCCTCTACCCACTTCTGAAGATGAACCACAACATACTTCGGAATCCTCTTGAGTTGCTTTTTAGCTTTAGAGTGGATGCGCACGGTGTTGATCATAAGCTAATCCCTGCTGTACCCATTTCATGGGTACAAATCAAGCCTTATTTCATCATTAGATGATAGACCGTAAAAGTTGACGACTAGGGCCGAAATTTAGAGCTTTCATGTGCAGTTCCCCAAAAATTGCGGTTATTTTGGCTAGGAAAACAGTTCTATTGGGTCTCAGAATAGTTTAAAAAAAATGCCTTCCACATGAGTTCATAAAAGTGAAAATTTCTAAACAGCTGACACTGAGCATTATCCTTATTCATCGTAACCCATAAAAAGTGCTGATGAGCCCTAGCCCCATGGCAACCCCTAGCAGGGTGAAAAGTCCCCTTTTAAAATAAAAAGCTAAGACTGCAATGACTCCACTGATCATTAAGGCAACTGGATCGACACTATCAAAATGGGGAAGTTCAAAGTCGAATCCAAAGGTCGTGATCGATGAAAAATCTGAAAATAGTGTGTGAATTGAAAACCAAAGTGAAAGATTTAAGATCACCCCTACAACGGCTGCTGTGATCATCTCAAGGCTTTGCTTTAAACGGCGATTTTCTTGAAGTCGCTCTAAAAAAGGGGCAAACGTAAAAATCCATAAAAAACACGGAGCAAAGATCATCCAAGTTGTTAAAAGTGCTCCCAAAACACCTCCCCATAGAGGACTCAGAAACAAGCTTCCTTGTCGATATCCTGCTAGAAACCCTACATGTTGAACGACTTGAATCAAAGGTCCTGGCGTTGTCTCAGCGAGTGCTAAGCCATCAAGCATCTCAGCAGAACTCAGCCAGTGATAATGACCCACTGCTTCTTGAGCAACATAGCTCAATGCCGCGTAAGCTCCCCCAAAACTCACCAAAGACATTTTACTGAAAAACAAATGAATCTGGTGATACACAGACTGATCACCTAAGAAGATTAAGAAAACTAAAACAGGGAGAAGCCACACCGCTCCCCAGACAGCAATCGTTTTTAACGTTTGAACACTTTGTTGCTTTAATGTGGCTCGGCTAGAGTCTCTTTTCAGTGTCTCTAAAGAATTGCTTGTCGATTTTTTATAAAAAGCCCCAAAAAGTCCTGCACCAAGAACTATCCAAGGAAAAGAGATATTCATAAAAAAAAGCAGGAAAAAAGCAAGAACTGCAATCCCCACGCTGAGATGATCTTGCAATGACCGACGTGCGATCTTGATCAGAGCTCCCATCACAATCACGATCAACGCAGGCTTTAATCCATAAAAAAATCCTTGAACCCAAATCAGATCCTGATAGGTCACATAGACGATCGAGAGTGCTAAAATAGAGAGAAATCCAGGAAGAATGAAAAGGCCTCCAGCAAGGAGTCCCCCCCTCCATCCTCTTAAAAGCCACCCCGCATAGGTCACAAGTTGTTGCGCCTCAGGCCCTGGTAGAAGCATGCAAAAGTTGAGTGCTCTTAAGAAGGTCTTTTCATCAAAGATTTTTTTTTCTTCTACTAAAACCTCATGCATCACTGCCATCTGTGCTGCAGGCCCACCAAAACTATAGCAGGCGATTTTCAGCCAAACTCTAAGCTCTTCATTGACAGACATTGAAATGATTCCTTTGAACACCTTAAAATGAGCGACCTTGGGCCTTTAGCCAAAAAATATCAGACTTTTTACCCTAGCCCACACCTTTCGCCAGATAAATTTCTTAATATCTTAAGGTGACTTGGATCTGCTGTGGCGTCAAAGCGATTTTGGTTGATTGAGACCCTAGGATAGAAACATGATCCAGGTAAAATAGAGTGTCAAAAACCAAAAGAAACGCACCCTGTAAAATCAAAGAACGTCCGTAGCCTAGTAACTTGTCGTCTCTTTGATTTTGAAAGTCTTTCATTAAAAAATACCCCGCTGTCATGTAGGCAACATCGAGTCCCATATTCAGCATTAAGAAACGATTAATAAATTCATAATCACTTCTCAT
>CAYLWK010000182.1:0-5444 GCA_964387255.1 uncultured Oligoflexia bacterium | reverse complement strand
CTTTCAAGAACTCTCGCAAAGTCCCAAGCTTCTCCCCTTGGCAGGATCGATGATTGACTCAATCGCCTATTCTGCTGCTCGCATTGCAAATCATGTAGATGCGAATCTGATTGCCTGTGTGAGCCGATCGGGCCAGGCTGCTCATACCATCGCGAAGTATCGACCTGACAAACCGATCATTGCGATTCTTCATCAAGAGCCCATTTATCGTAGGATGGCTTTTGTCTGGGGTGTGACGGGGCTTTTGGTGAATCAATTAACCCCTACGGATGATTTATTTGAAATGGTTGAAAAAATACTCATTGATCATCACTATGTCGAAGAAAAAGATTGGATTGTCATGACCATGGGAGTTCCTTCTTTAAAAAAAGGAACCACCAATACGATCAAAGTCCATCAAATTAAAAGTGACTGACCTATAGATCTAGTGCATCTGGTAGATTCGACTGAAATTCAAGAGTTTCATGAGTAACGGGATGCTGGAGTCTTAGCAGAGCTGAGTGAAGTGCCGGTCGACCTAGAGAAAATCGGCCATGCTTTTTAAGGTCGCCACCGTACTTTCGATCACCTAAGACTGGAAAACCAACATGAGCCAGTTGACATCGAATCTGATGATACCGACCTGTTTCTAGCCGGACCTCAAGTAAGGAAATCTCTTTTTTCCCCCAGTGGCTAGTTTTGATTTTTCTGTATTCCAATAGAGCATGTTGGGATTTTGGTGAATTTTTTGGTTCAATGGTAGCCATTTTAAGCTTTCGATTTCGACCAAGCCAATGCTCGAGACGGTGAGTGGCTGGAGTCGATCCTAGGACCCAACAAAGGTACTGACGTTCAAGCGTTTTTGATCTTAGCTGTTGGGTAAGGCTGGCTGCAATCATGGATTCCTTCGCTGCGATCATGAGCCCAGAAACTACCTGATCTAAGCGGTGCACTAGTCCTTTGAAAGAGTTCTTTGACTGACCCTCCAACCAAGATTCCACAGAAACGGAGCTTGATTGAGGCTTGGCTTGTGAGGGCATTCCTGAGGGTTTCTCAAAAACCAAGATGAAGTCATCTTCGAAGACAATGCTAGGCAATTCTTGCATCGTTGGGATCGTCATCCTTTCTTTTATTATCTATCGTTATACTCTTTATATGCGCCTTTTTCAGCCACTGAAAGCATGGCCTGCCTTGCGTTTGGGCTCTCTTGCTCTTTTTCTAGGTGCAGTGGCACTCTACGGACTGCTTGCCTATAAAAACCAACTTCAAAAGCAATTTAGTCAATCAAAACTACGATCCTTGCAGCTCTACCACGCTCCGTTTAGAGACTTGTTTCAAACGAGTTTTTACTTTCATTTTGAGGATCAGTTTTTACCTGAAATCAAGTCGCAACTCAATGGAGTCCAAGACTTAAAGCGAGTCATCTATTTTGATCGGAGCGGCAAGGTCTTATTTGATTCTGAAACTCCGTATTCAGATGAGAAAAGTGATTTCCCGGTCAAGGAAGCCATTTTAACCAATTTAAAATCAGGGGAAGTTCTAGTTCAGCAGAGAAATACCGCAATTGAGATCTTGATGCCAGCAGGATCCTTTTCCATTTTATATCAATTTAGGTCAAGTACGATACTTTCATCACTCTTTCTATGGGCGAGTCTGAGTGTTCTGATGATCGGATTGGCGATCTTTAGTCTTCGACACAGAAACGCCCTTCGGTTCACACGAAGACGGATTCGACGTTTCAAGAGGTGGTTCGGGCTTCGATCAAAGTTTATTCTTACGATTATCTTAGTTAACTTGATCACAGGTGTGATTGTTTACTTCACTTTAGTTGAGCTGCAGTCAGAAGAGCAAAAAGATCGTATTAAAAAAGAAAGTTTACTTTTTGGTCAATTTTCGACTCAACAGATTATTTCAACTTTTTCGAAACACTTTTACTTTTACTTTCAAGACAAGTTCATTCCATCGATGAATGCAATCATCGCTACCAATGAAAATCTTATGAAAATTAGAATTATCTCATTCAAAGATCGAAAAGTTTTATTTGACAGCACAGATCGACATCAAAGCCCTGTTCCGGAAGTGAGTGATGAGAAACTTAATTACTCATTAAGCTCTCAAGAGGAAGCGATCCTAAGGTCTCGCGGGGTTGTGAGTCGTGATTTGACTCAAGAAGGTGATTCACGACTTCTTGTGATCAATCGATATGCGAATGAAAATCAAGAAACGCTTTACTTGGTCGAATACACCTTCGGGTACCAATCTTTAAGCCGATTGATTGTTTTAATTCAAAATCAAATCTTAATTGATCTGATTCCTGCAATGATTCTAGGTTTAATCATTGCCTTAGCATTTGCTCAATTTTTGATTTCCCCGATTCGGAAGTTATCCGAAGCATTAAAACGAGTCTCTGAAGGGGATTATGATGTTTCCCTTCCATTGGATCGAAGTGATGAGATTGGGGCGTTATTAGAGTCATTCAATGCGATGACGTTAGAGTTAAGAAAAAAGACGGAGCTTAAAAAGTACCTGTCGGATACGACTTATCGTCATATTATGGAATCTCCAGAAGTACTCAAAGGCGAGAAGTTGAAGGGATCCAGGGTGAACGCGGCGATTCTTTTTAGTGATATTCGAAACTTTGTTCAGCATTGTGAGCATTTGGAAGCAGAAGAAATTACTTCGATGCTCAATGACTATTTTAGTGAAATGGTGCAAGTGGTTTATGAAAATGGAGGAGAAGTTGATAAATTTATTGGAGATGCCATTTTAGCTGTGTTTTATCCTGATCCAGGTGTGAAAGAAAAGGATTCAGACGCATCGTTAAGAGCAATCTACTGTGGTCTACAAATGCAAGAAAGACTCAAACAGTTTAATGTCAAACGTGTAGAGAGTGGAAAGAAGATAATTGAGATTGGTGTAGGGATTAGTTTTGGAGAAATTTTGTCGGGACCTATCGGTAGTCAAGATCGACGAGATTTTACGGTCATTGGAGATGTGGTGAATCTTGCAAATCGGATTGAAAAGTTAACTAAGCACGGAAAGCATACCAAGATTGTATTTTCTCATCATGTTGAAGAAACTATTCGTGGACTTTTGGATTATGAACTCATGGAAACGGGAAAGATTCGTGGAAAGACTGAAGAAGTACTGGTGTATGAGCTGATACAAATCAAAGATCTAAGCACGCTGATTAAAAACTTAAAATCCGATTCTCTTGACTTGAAACTTAAAAGTATTGAACTGTTAGGCCATTCATTGAATCCGCAGGCAACACAAGCATTGATTCATGAGCTGTTTGATAAAGATTCTTCTGTCAGGATTAAAGCGATAGAGAGCCTTCGAATGCTTGCTAGACCCAATGATTCGGAAATACTTGATGCTTTATTCAAAGCTCTTGAGAGCGAAAAATTATCTAAAGTTCAATCAAAGTTTATTTCCTCGATCGGCGAGATCTGCTCTACCTCGCGCTTAATGGATTTAGAACCTTATTTGCACTCAGATGATGAAAGAATCGTAGCAAATACAATTGAGGCGATTGGAAGAATGGATTCTGAAAAGGTCAATGATTTGATTCTTCCATTTTTAGGAAGTGTTCATAATCGGATCAAAGCAAATGCTGCAATGGTGCTATTTTCCTCTGGGAAGTCGAGCGTTTTAGACACATTGAAACCAATGCTCCTTCATTCTGATCATTTAATGCGTTCGTCCGCTGCATTTGCCATTGGTGAACTCACACTTCTTGCCAAAAAAGAGTCGTTTTTTGAGGCTCTTCAAAAAGAAGATTCCGACGCTCAGGCCTTCATGGCAGAACTCCAAGAATGTGTGCCCATGCTCGTCTTTCTGCTCAAAGATCGAGAAATCTCCGTGAGAAAGCAAGCCATCATGGCGCTCGGGAAAATTCGAGACCGATCTGCGGTGCTTCCTTTGATTAATGCAGTTCAATATGATGAGCATTCGAAGGCACTTGTGGAAGACATTGCTAACGCAGTAAGCCAAATCGGGGCTCACAAGCTTGTACGTGATCTGCTTGAGCGAAAATAGGCTTCAGAGACGCTTTAGCATCTCATCTTTTGCATTTTGAATTGCGATGGTGAACTTCTGAGCTTCCTTCCACGCTTGAGATCCCGTAGAGCCAAGGATGTCAGGATGAAACCGCTTCATCAAAGCCTTATATGCCTTGAGGATTTCTTTTTTTGAGGCGCTGGGAGGAACTCCTAAAATTTCATGAGGCGGAGCATTGAGCCGAATGCCACTGAGGCGTTTGACCGCAGGTCGCTCTTGAGAGGAGTGCTTGGCCTTAGCGGCGGTGGTTGGATTGAGTGACGTTTTTTGGTTTTTTAAACGATCTGCCTCTTTGAGCTTAAAAAAAGAAGTTTTTTTATCTTGGTAAAAAAGCTTCCAAGCTAAATAGAGTAGCACGCTCAATATAACAATCTGAGCATAGAGAAAAAAAGTCGCAAACTGAGACTCCATTAGTTTTAATTATGCACTAAAAGCAGAGAAGGCACAACGCATGCAGTGAGAACTGAGGTGATTGTGTTCTTAGTGGCGTTCATTGGAATAGGTGTTTGTTTTCAGTCGATGATTGATCAAGCTTGGGCGAGTCCAGCTGTTTACTTAAGGGTTGATCTTGATAAAAATCAGCTTTGGCCACAGCTTGCAAAACGTCGTTCGAGTAGTTCGTCTTGCTATGCACGCTATCGTTTAGGGGATCGTAAAATATTTTGTTTAAGTCGCACGCTGTACCGGAGTCTTTTAAACTCTCAGGGTGCGCCACCGATTCATGGAGTCTGGAAAGGGAAGTGGAAGACCTACCTTCCGCCTTCAGAAAAAAAGAAGGTTCCTCAAAGAGCTTTTTACTTTTTTCGAGCCACTCAGTTGATCCGTGCCATTAAGAAACCACCGATCTGGCAGACATGGGTTGAATCAAAACGAGAACGGTTGTCTGTTCAGCTAAAGAAAGCAGATGCTTGGGGAGTTTGGAGAAAACTTTTACTCAATGAAAAGGTCAATACAGATGCAGAATCAATTTTAAGATGGTCTGGGTTTGTTCACTTGTACACGGCAGCAGGAATTCATATTTATGCTTTATGGAAAGCACACCATTTCCTCATTTTTCTGATACGTCATCTTCCTGGGGTTCGTTTAGGGTCAGCCACGGTTTGGCGCTGGGCGATTCTAGCATTGAATGGTGGGATGATTTGCTTTTTATGGCTTCTCTCAGGATTACGTCCTGGGTGGATGCGACCTATCTTACTCCTCATGACAAGACGGTTTCTAAAATGCTTCGGGGTCCGGGTTTGGTTTTTCCTACCGTTAGTTCTCGCACTGGTGATTGACCTTGTGTTTTGGTTCGCTCACAGGGATCTCTGGGCTTGGGCTCCGGGACGCTGGCACTACACCTTGGCAGTGGGCGGAGGATTGAGTTTTCTTGACTATTATTCTTCTAAAATTGCAAAAATTCA
>CAYLWK010000181.1:0-5042 GCA_964387255.1 uncultured Oligoflexia bacterium | reverse complement strand
TTTCTTTTTCTTTTAATTTGATTTCATCGCGTAATGTTTGCCGTCGTCGAATTCCTTGGCGGACCACTTGCTGAATCTGGTCTAGATCCTTTTTCTCCTGCTCCAAAGCTGTCATAGTTTCATCGAGCTCAATTCGAATTTCCTTGGAACGATCCTCAAGCTCATGAAGCAATGCCTCGAGATCCCTTTTGAGTTCTTGAAGCTGATCTAGTTGACTTTGAACTTGCTCTTCATCCCAGTTTTGATTTGTCTGAGAGGCCTGAAAAGAAGGCGCTTGATCTTCCGGAACCTCACATCCGATGCCAAAAAGACAGCTCCCTAGCACTAAAATCAGACTCAAATTTCCCCGAAACCGATACCAAACCCATTGATTGATTCCCATAGTATTTCCATCCCAATCCATGGATGGGCGTAACACTATTTTTAGAAAAACTCAAAATTGAATACTAAATAGCTTTAAGAGGTTTCAAGCAGCTTTCTTTGGAGAGGTCTTCTTCGGTTTCTCTTTTGGTTTGAGGCACTGGTCAAAAGATGTGATCTGATTTCGACCACTTTCTTTCGAGTAATAAAGCGCTTCATCTGCCCTTTGAATCAGTTCTTCAGGGTCTTTCGCATGCTCAGGAAATCCACTCACCCCAAAACTTGCAGTGACTTTTCCAAGTGGTTGGGTCTTTCCATAGGGTGTGTCTAGAAGTTCAATGTCTTTTTTGATTCTTTCAGCAAGCTTCATAGCTCCTTCCCATGGAACTCCCGCGCAAAGAACGATAAACTCTTCACCTCCATAGCGAGCGGGATAATCCGTATTCCTGCATTGATTCTTAATCGTTTGTGCGACTTGCTTTAAAACTTCATCTCCAGCTGGGTGGCCATGAGTATCATTCAACTTTTTAAAATGATCGATATCAATAAAAACAATCGCATAGGGAGTGTGATACCGCTCCGCTCGTTCATGCTCTTTTTCATGTTCTTTTTTAAATGATCGATAGTTTGAAAGTTGCGTCATTTCATCCGTTATGGAGAGCTCTTCTAATTTTTGATTTGCAGCTTGAAGATCACTCAAAAATTGCACAGCTTCTTTTTCCGTTTTACGCGCTTTGGTCACATCTTTTGCCAAGACCTGGAGCACTTCTGATTCCTGATCTAAACTGAGCACACAGGCCTGAACCTCCAGCGTGATCCCCTCGCCGTCAGGTTTCACCCAATCGCAGTCAAACACTCTAGGATGGTAACGTCTTCGTGAAACACGAAGCGCTTTAGTGCTTTTATCTTTTGTCTCGTCTTTAAAAAAATCTGTGATCTTACTTCCCATGAGCGTGCTCTTAGAACAGCCCAAGACTCGTTCTACGGATTCATTCGTGTCTAAAATTTCAAAGGTTTCTTTATTGAGTAAAAGTGCTGCATCCAGGAGCTTCTCAAACAAATCGACGTATTTGGCATGTAAGGCTAACCGCTTCATCTCAAGCCGCTTATCGGAACGCTTGTTCGGATTCCTGATTAAAAACAAATACCGAGAACTGCCGGGCGTCAAGAACTTGGCGCTGAACGAAACCCTCTTTTTATTCCGCCATCTAGAGGTGGCCTTGGTAGATCAGACACCTTTCACTACCAGATAGATCCTTCTTTCCACTCATTGAAGAATTTAAAAATAAAAAAACCAATCGTCAGACAATTTAAGACCAAACTCAACCAGACAATGATTTCAAAAAACCCTACTGAAAACGTCATTATTTTTTTCTCCTTCGAGCTGAAACTGCCTGCGCACCTAACTGAGGGTTCAAATGCTTCCATTGAAACTGATCGGGCTTAAGCCAAGTAAACACTAAAACCACGCCCATCGAAACAGCTGCTCCAATGAGACTTGCTACGTACCAACCAATCGAAAAATAACTCCAAAGTCCAATCCCACTTCCTAAAAGCATTGCAAGAAGTGCCCCTGTGGAACTAGCTTTTTTCCAAAATAATCCAGTAATGATGGGCCAAATCAAACTTCCCACAAGTGGCCCTGCAAAAAATAAAACCGTTGCTAAGGTGCCAATGCGCGGCAAGCAAACAAGCCAAGTCAATAACCCTAAGCCCAGAGTGATTAACATCGCTACTTTTTTTAGCTTTTTTTCATCCGCTTTCGGATGAAACTGCGCCCGATAAACGTCTTGAGTAAGTAGGTCTGAAATGGCCGCTAATAAACTATCGATTGAAGACGCAAGCGAACAAAAGATAATAATAAAAACAAGGATCGACCCACCAGAACCCAAAAGATGAGAAATCACAAGTGGGCCTACCATGTCAGCTTTTGGAACAAATAAATCCATGTGAAACACCGCGAGTGAAATAAACCCAGCCGCTACTGGAATCGGAAGCCAAGCAAACCCACCAATCAAAAAGGATTTCTTAGCCTGACCTTTTCGAATTGAAAACGCCCGCGACCACCAAACATTATTGTGAAACACTTCCCCAAGCCCAAACAAAAGATTATTGAATAGCGCCATCAATGCTGCTGGAAAAAGAACATTCACCAGCTCAGGAGCTTCTTTTTTTGTCGTTTCAAAAATCGTACTTGCAGGAATTCGATCCAGCACAATGAAACCAACAATCGTAATCCCAATAAGAATGATAAGACTTTGAATAAAATCAGTCCCAATCACTGCTTTCATCCCACCTACCATGGTGTAAATCACACAGGCAAAAAGAATTGCACTCATGCCAACTTCATACGTAATGCCAGAAAGCGTTTCCAATAAAACGCCTCCTGCCATCGCCATACTCACAAGCCAGGTTAAACTATAAAAGAGCGTGATCACCATGTACACGCTCCACGAACCCTTTCCATAGCGAAGGCGTACAAAATCACCACTCGTAAACCCATTCGGCATGAGCTTTTGAATTCGATCTGCAAGCGGTGCAAATAAGAACAATCCCAAACTCGCGGTGGAATACGCGAGCATTCCCCAAACCCCCAGCTGCAATGCAAATTGCGGTGCTAGCATTGTGGTATTTGAGGTGATCCAAGTAGCAACGGCAGTGGCCGATCCCAATGCCAACCCAATATTACGTCCAGCAACCGCATGGTCTTCGAAATTTTTATTCTTTCTTCCAAAGAAAAATCCAAGCGCGATCCAAAGCACACTGAGTGAAATAAGAAGAAAGAAACTGAGTCGCTGATCCAATTGAAATAACGTTTCCATTAGCTACGTGCTCCTCGTAAAATGACCCCCACCGTTGCAATGGTCACTATCGCTCCCAAACCTAAAAGCCAAAAGGTAAACGAAAGAGGGTGGTGTTTCACAGTCAGGTGCGCCGGGCGAGACCACGCGGACTTTGGACCTTTGTCGCCAATGAGCCTCACTTTCAACTGATACTCTCCTCCAGGCAAACCGCTGACAAACGCACTGGGCAAACTTCCACGGTAAATGACTCGAGATAAATTGAGTTTTTCTTTTGTCGTCTCCGGCCAAAGCTTCACTTGAAACTGAGATCCTTTGGGAGGTTCTTCGGGTGTCCAAGTCACTGAAACAGCGCCATTATCCGAAAAAAGCTCTGTGTCCCTAAACTGGGGTGTTTCTGCGGCACTTGACTTTGACATCCCAATCAATGGAACATAAACAAATAAAAAAAGACTTAAAAAGGTGCTTCGAAGGAGCACGCGTGATTGCATTAGTTGCATAGGCCATCCCGATGGTTTGTGATCCTAGTGTCAGTAGAGTGACGATAACGCATGACTCTGTGAATTAACCACCCCCTGAGTCTTTAAAAAAATTCAGACTAACCCGTCTATCGATTAACCCAACTCAAGCCTGGATTGAGGCTAAAACTTGAGTTTGAAACTTAGTTATTGTCTAAAACAGGTTTTAATTTGCAGGAGCATTTAGGTCATGGAGACAATTCACCGAAACGAAAATCAAATGAAAATCCAAAGAGCTGTGCGTGCGCCGCTGAAAAACGATCCGACCTATCGGATTTCAATTTCAAGGCTTGAAAAAAACATCATTGAACTTGGTAAAATTGGACGCAGTGAGGCAGATGGTGGCGTCTACCGAATGGCGTTTACTCAAGCGGATCTAGAAGTACGAAAATGGCTATTAAATAAAATCGAAGAAATCGGACTTGTGGGTTCATTTGATGGAGCGATGAATGTCTTTGGTGTGGATGACCGAGCAAAGACAAAATCTTCATTTCTTATTGGATCTCATCTTGATTCAGTTCCCAAAGCCGGCGTTTTAGATGGACCCTTAGGGGTCTTGGCCGCGCTCGAATGCATGCAAGTGATTCGTGAGAATAATATTCCTTTGAAAGAAAACCTAGAACTCGTAGCTACGAGTGATGAAGAGGGTCGTTTTGGAGGCATGCTTGGAGCAGAGGCCATTTGTGGAGAAATCACCCTCGATCGTATTCGAAAAGCCAAGGATGTACAAGGCAACAAGCTTGAAGACTGTATGCGAGCCGTAGGATTTGATCCTCAAATGATCATGTCCGCACAACGTCATCGACAAAACCTTTCAGGCTATCTGGAACTCCACATCGAACAAGGTCCCGTCCTTGAGCGACAAAATTGTGATATTGGCGTTGTCGAGAGTATTTCAGGAATTTTTCATTGGAAAGTTAATTTGATCGGTGAGGCGAACCACTCCGGCACCACACCGATGAACATGCGAAAAGATGCATTTCAAGGGCTGTGTGAATTTGCTGGTGAGATTCCACGAATATTAGAAGAAAACGGATCTGATCAAGCCCGTGCTACGATTGGGAAAGTAGAGCTCAAGCCACCCAGTCCCCACACGGTTCCCGGAAATGTGGAATTCAGCCTAGTCGCACGCGATTTCACACAAGATGGATTGGAAGAGCTTGAATTTGCTACCCGAAAAGCGCTCTCGGCGATCTCAAGGCGCCGTGGCTTAAAGTTTGAATTTGAAGAGCTCAGTAGCATTGAGCCCACCTTATGTGACCAAAAAATCATTCACGCAATCGAGACCCAAGCTAAAAAACAAGGTGTTTCTTACATGCGCATGCCAAGTGGTGCAGGCCATGATGGTCAGTTTTTCGGAAAA
>CAYLWK010000180.1:0-6037 GCA_964387255.1 uncultured Oligoflexia bacterium | reverse complement strand
ATCAGCGCGTGTAAAAAAGTTTGAAGAGGCTAAATCAGGTTCCGCTCCATTTCTTGTAACAGAAAATATGACGAACTGTTTAAACCCTTCTGCTGGAGATTTGTGTCTGTATGCCCATACTACTGGTGACGCCAAGACAACTACGGCAGTAAATGCGACCTTTCAAGCCATTCGGCGTGGATTAAAAGTCATGTACGTGTCAAACGAAGAAACGATAGATGACTTTGTAAAGAAACTCACATGTCTCGAAGTTGAATTACATCCTGGAATGTCTAACGCTTGGTCGCCGGGTGAACTTAAAAGATATAATGAGGCAAAAACAAAGCTACTAAATGATAAAAACCTTGTCATTATCGACGATGGATTCAAGACCGCAAATGGAGGTGAAATAAGCACCTCGACAGTAAGGGGGGTTGTCAGTCTTCTAAAGGAAATTGAGCAGAGAAGAGACATTGATCTTTTTATTTTTGACTATTTTCAAAATATATCAAGAGAACCAGATTATAAATCTGAATATTACGCTCTTTTCGATCTCACTAAAAAATTTGACTACTATAAAGGTAGAATTGGATGTCCAATTGTCGTTTTTGCTCAGTTGCGACCACCTAGCAAAGCTGAGACCGAACTCGAACAGAGAATTAAACTCTGTCGAGAGATTATTGTAAAAGCAACCATTGCTATAGAGGGTTGTGCGGATAAAAGTCGTCGAGTCAATTATTGGAAAATTTATAAACTAAGGCATCCTAAAGATGGCGTTGTAGAAGGAACTGTCTTTCGCACTATCTGGCATAAGGGTGGGATGTATGACCCAACAAGCGAAAACCTTCTGAAATACGACTTTGCCAAGACTCCTCCTGATTCGAAAAGCCCTTTTTCTTACGATCTTCAATATCAAGGAAATCTTCCCGTGGAGAATGAAGATGAATAATATTCAAAGTAAATTTATAGAAATTATGTTTGAACCCTCTGAGAGTGTATGTGTTTCTCCGAACACCTATGCGTACAAAAGTTTGGCTATCAAAACTCTTAAAGAAAAGAATAGCATCGTTTTAGAAGGAAACACTAACAATCAAAGTGGCATTAGCTGCCAAGTTTCGGACCTAAGACTCATATCCCTGAACCCTATTCAGGGAAAGAGGTTAGACGACAATGTTACAGTCTTCAGATCATTTCTAATTGAAATAGATAAAGGAAGACTTTCAGAACAACTGAACTATATCAACAACGTAATTAAAATGCCGTATAGCGCCTGTGTTTTCTCTGGAAATAAGAGCCTTCACTTTCTTATCACTCTAAGCGAACCATATACAAATTTACAAAACTGGAAATTTGTAAATCAATGGATTTTGAATATTGCACAAAATGCTGATCAACAAACTAAAAATCCATCAAGATGTATCCGATTCCCAGACAACAAGAGAGAAAATGGGATTGTTCAGAAATTAATAAAACTAAATTCGAGAATAGATAAATGTGATCTTAATATTTGGATCAACAAATTTCCCGAATGCAGACCAGCATCTTTACAAAACAAAAAGAGAAGTTCCAATAAATTTAGACAGCAATGCACGAGAAGGATACCTGCTTGGATTAGGGTTCAACTCAAAGAAGGTATATCTAGTGAAGCCTGCCAAAATCGAAATCAAACCTGGTTTAACATTTCATGTATTCTCTTTGAAAATGGCTTTAGTCTGGATGAAGTCGTTGATTACTTAGAGACTGGATTTATTGAAGAACATGATTTCAAAAAAAGCGAATGGTTAAATACCATAAAATCTGCATATGAACGAATTAACAGAAAATTGGAAGAACTATGAAAAATATTAACAAAAATATTCGTGTACCAAACTTTAAACATTACACAGGAAGAATTAGAACAGTTAGTGGAAAAATAAGAGGCTATCTTCTCAGTGGCACACCTCATCCGATGTTCACTATTGAAAATGAGTACGTGTTTTACAATGAACAGGGCGAGCTATTTAGTTTTCAATATGACGAAAAAACAGTCGGGGAAGAACCCACTTATTATATAGATGGAGAACCTTTCTTTTACCTAATAACTCAATTTGAGTCTTTTGTAGACCGAGTGGACCCACTAACTGGAAAGTGGATTGAAGAAAATTCAACGGAAGGAGGTAATGAGAAAAGTACAGACTAGTCAATCTCCTCAAAGCCCTTCAGATCAGTCGTATATGACGTGTATCAAAGTCACACGACGTTCAAAAACAGCTAAACCACGTCCTACCATAGAGTCTTAGTCAGTACCCTTTCTTATGCATTTCAAATGTCAGATAATAACTCCTCCTTCAGATCATTTGAGAATAATTCGCCTCCAAGTGAGGTGAATGGCGTTAAATTTTGTGATAGCACACCACAGCTACTAAAGTGTTCCTCATGTAATAAGGAAAAGCATGAGGAGTTGTTTGATAGAAACAGAGGAAAGAAAACCGGTAGAGATAGTCGTTGTAAATCTTGTGTTAGTGTATCCAAAGCTAAGCGATACAAAAAAATCAAAAGAGAACAGAAAACTAGAAAAAGGAGACGCTCTAAAACTAGAACTTTAGACTTAAGCGAAACCAAGTTCTCCACTAGCTATCTCCCATTTGAGAAAAATGAATCAGAGGAAAGACTTCTAAAACAGATCATAGATACAATATTATGGAACAGAGAACAGTTAAAATAAAATCAAATGACATCTGCCTTTTAGGTGCGTCTTATGGGCGTGTTAGTACCGATGGTCAATACTTAAATTCCGATGGCTCAAGAAAAGAAGACGCTTCCCCTGAAGCACAAAAAAGCCGCTGTGCGGAGCACATGAGGCACTTGTCCAAAAGTAGTAAGGGACATAGCTATAAGATAGTCGAACATCTTAGTGACGAAGGCTATTCAGGAAAAAACACAAAGAGACCAGAGTATGAGCGATTATGGCATTTAATTGAAACTGAACAAATCAAATTTATTGTTGCAACCGAGTTGAGTCGCCTTAGTCGATCAGTTATCGATTTTTTGGCACTGGTTGAACATTGTGGAAAACACGAAGTCCATTTATTTATCATTGGTCTGAATCTGAATACCACCGATCCGTTTGGAAAGTTGATCCTAATTCTCCTTGCTGCGCTAGCTCAATTTGAACGTGATATGACAAGCCATCGGGTAAAAGAGAATGCGCTCATCAGACTTATCAACGACGGGAAGATTAATGGTTCTAATGAAATTCTAGGTCTAATTCGTGATTCTAGTCGTCCAGGACATTTTTTAGTTGATGAAGATGGATTACTAATGGCTGAAAAAATAATGAAGCTATTCATCTATTTTTCGAGCAAAAGAAAGGTTTTACAAGAAGCAAGAAGACTGGGTTTAACTGGTAAGAATGGTGGGGAATTAACCCAATATATGGTAAGTAACGTGCTAGAAAATGCAAGATGGCGTTACAGAGGTCTCTGGTATGCAAATAAACAAAACAAGAATCATCCAAATCCAGACTCCCTTCCCGAGACAAAACGTTATCAAACAGTAGAGTTGCCTCATGGCCCGTTATTGGAATTGGAGCTTTTAGATAAAGTGGATGCAAAATTAAAAGACACTTACGATAAAAAGAAGAGAAGTGGCAAAGATAACTACACTTATTTGCTTTCAAACCTTCTTACCTTCGAGGATGGTTCAAAATTTGGTGGCCAACCAGGAAACGGCAGAAACGAAACATATCGTTATTACTATAATAAGAAGAATCAGATTCGTATACGATGTGACGAACTTGATTCAGCGATCATTCGAGAACTTAAAAGTTATTTAAAGAATAGTAAAAAGTATGAAGAGATGGTGAAAGCTGCTCTGAAACGAAGGCTGGAGAATCTTCCAAAAATTGAAAAACAAATACTAGAAAAGAGAAAAGCCCTTGAGGAGATTCAAACCAGAGAACATGGACTTCAAAAACAGCTCTTCGATAATAAAAACCGCGAAGAACCTGGTTTTATGGATTGGTTGAGAAAAGGCGTTTCAGATGTTCAAAATGACAGACAAAGGGTTCAAGACGAATTAAAACGATTGGAGCGAGCAGAAGAAGAGATCAAAGATAAATCGGGTTTGAATTCGACTCTGAAAGTCTTAAGTGATTTTATCAAAGACTTTGACCACTTCTCCAATGTGCAAAAAAGAGATGCCATAGAGAAGCTCTTCAAAGCCATCATCATAAAAGATGGCAATAAAGCTGAACTCCAAATCTACGGAGAACCTCCTGTTGGGGTCAGGAGGAAAAAAGGTTTAGATAGTGAAATGAATGGTCGGGCCGACTGGATTCGAACCAGCGACCCCTTGCACCCCATGCAAGTGCGCTAGCCAGGCTGCGCTACGGCCCGAGCCTCATTTGATTTTGGCAAAACTATCTTGAAGCATGAATAAAAGTCAAGAAAACGCAACCGCTCGTGAGGTTACTTTCTTCTTAGACTTTTCACCTTCGTTTTCTTGGGGGTTTAGTTGAACAATCTCAAATTGAGACGGCTCACTAAAAATCTGTCGAAGCAATTGATAGTGCAAATCATGGCCAGAGCGATGCAACTGAAATCGCCCATGAACATGGTAGCCCGATAAGCGTAAATCCCCGATACTATCAAGGACCTTATGTCTCACAAACTCATTGGGAAAGCGTAAACCTTCTGGGTTTAAGATTCGATGATCATCTAAAACCACAGCGTTATCAAGAGATCCCCCTTGAGCCAGCCCCATTCTTCTCAAGCCTTCAACATCTTTTAAAAAGCCAAAGGTTCGAGCAGCCGCAACATCTAAGAATCCTTTTTCAAGTTCATTATAATGAAAAACCTGAAACCCAATCATCGGATGATCCCACTCGATGGTTGCATGCAGTTCAAGCTGATCAGAGGGCTCCACGACCGCCCACTTTTCGCCAACCTTTAACTCAACTCTTTTTTTAATTTTTAAGACTTTTCGAGGTTTCAATTGAGTTTGAAACCCAGCTGCTTCAATTGCCTCACAAAAGCCCATCGCACTTCCATCTAGGATAGGCACCTCAGGACCATTCACTTCACAGGTGATATTATCAATGCCAAGCCCTTGAATGGCTGAGATTAAATGCTCAATCGTGCTTACTGAGGCTTTGCCTTGCCCCAGAGTAGTTGCTAAACGCGTATTAGTTACATTTTCAAAAACAGCAATGATCTCATTATGCGGCCTCGGAAGATCCGACCGAACAAAAACGATTCCTTGATCAACTTCTGCAGGCTTTAAAACTAGCCTGACATTTTCTCCCGAATGCAGCCCGACTCCCTCAATCACTGCTTCTGACTTAAGTGTGCGTTGTAACATGCTGTCTTTCTCCCCTTATTGAACTCCCTACTCAGAGCAAGAGGCATGCCGTTTTTGAATCACTTTGAGAATAAAAATGCAATGGATTTCTGGGAAATATCAATAACTTAATGCATGAAGTCGTTTGCTTCTTTAGGGCAGTAAAAAACAAGCTGAAGATCAGAAAAATTCACACAGTTTTCGATAAATCAGTGTGCACTTTTCAGCACAGTTTCTTAAGTCAGGCTTAGCTGTTCAGAGGGGTTTTGCCAAGGAAGGTTGAAGTGCTCATAGGCCTTTCGGGTGGCGACTCGGCCTCTGGGGGTGCGCTGCAGCAATGCTTGTTGGAGTAGAAAAGGTTCATAGATCTCTTCGAGGGTATCTCGTTCTTCGCCCAAAACGGAGGATAGGTTTTCAATGCCCACAGGACCTCCATCAAACTTCTCGATCACAGCAAGCAGTAGTTTTCGATCCATGGGATCTAACCCTAAAACATCAATCTCAAAAAGCTCGAGCGCAGATTGAGCACAGTGACGATCCACTTGCGACACCTTTTGAACTTGTGCAAAATCTCGCACCCGACGCAATAGTCGGTTCGCAATCCGTGGCGTGCCTCGAGATCGTTTTCCAATCTCACTAGCTCCTGAAGCATCTAAGGAAAGCTTGAGTAATCGCGCTGACCGCTCGATGATTGCTTGAAGCTCTTCGGGTGGATAGAAATCTAAATGAAGTTGTATTC
>CAYLWK010000179.1:0-4079 GCA_964387255.1 uncultured Oligoflexia bacterium | reverse complement strand
CAGCTCAAGGAAGTAAAAAAATCTACATTATCGACGAAGTCCACATGCTCACTACGGCTGCATTCAATGCGCTATTAAAGACGTTGGAAGAACCGCCAGAGCATGTGATTTTTATTTTTGCAACGACGGAACCTCAGAAAATTCCAGCAACCATTTTATCAAGATGTCAGCGATTTGATTTTAAACGAGTCACTCCACCTCAAATTCAAAAACGTCTCGAACTGATTTGTGATGCTGAATCGATCGAACATGAGTCTGGAACTCTAGACCTGATTGCACGCGCGGCCGATGGCAGCATGCGCGATGCTTTATCGCTTCTTGACCAAGTGATTGCATTTTCAGGAAATCATCTTACTTTGAATTCAGTTCGTGATGGCATGGGACTGATTGAAAATGAACTGATTTTAACCTTTGTACAGGCGCTCCTTTCTAAAAATCCTAAAGATGCCCTAGGAGCCATCTCTGCTTCCTATGAGCAAGGCCATGACTTAAAACTCCTGGTTCGGTCAGTTTTGGAAGCGCTTCATGAGCTTATTTTAATGGCTTCTGGTTGTGAAGAGTGGTCAAAGTCATCCTTGTTTTCAGAAGAAGAAAGAAATCGCTTAAAGCAGTGGACCTCTTTTAGGGAAATTGAAGAGCTTGAATTGATGTTTCAAGCGTTTCATCAAGGATTAGAATGGGTCTCTAAAAGCGCGCAACCTCAAATTGTGCTCAATGTCATCGCAATTAAGTGCGCAACAGCAGAAGCACTGATTCCAATTGCAACGGTTCATTCGACTGAAGCTCGATCTCAAGATGAGTCCCTTCACTCAGGTGTGAGCCTAGGTCAACAAGGTGCGTCTAGTAAGGACCTTGAAAAAAAAAAGCCCACTTCTCCACCATTAACAGCAGCTTCACAGGGTCCTAACGAACAAACGAATTTGTCTGAGCCAGAGGAGTTGTCCTCAAGTCATGATCAACAGGCTTCTTTAGAAGCACGGCCCCGATGGACTCCTCCCAAAGAAGCCCTCAAATCTCAATCATCATCAGCTTCGACGATCCCAAAGCCGTCTGACTCGTCAAATTCTTCGATGAGTGAGAAGAAAGCTCACTCAGATGGGTTAAAGAAAAAGACGCCCCCATTCCCAGTGGATCAGCCGAGGACGTGGGAAGGATTCGTCAGTTATGTTCACCAACACCGTCCCTTACTCAGTTCACTCTTGGAATATGCTGTTGAAACCGAGCTTCCAAAAAAAGTCATAGAAGTAACGGCGTCGACGCCCAAAACTTTGAAGATTTACTTTCGGTCACAAGATCAATATAAAATCGAGCAGCTTCAGTCTCCTACTTATTCTCAGCAGATCCGCACCTATGCAGATCATTATTTTAAGATAAAATGTCATCTAGAGTTTTTAATGAAAGAAAGCGAGAAAGAAAGTTTAGCGCAAGTGAAACAAAAAAGAAGAGATTCTTTAAAACAAAAAGCAATGGAAGCGGTAAAAAATGATCCTGTCATTCAAGAAGCACGATCACTTTTTGGAGGGGAGCTTGGACCTATTGAAATCCTACAACCTCCCAAAACAAACCTTCCCCCATCGACGGAAAGAAAATCATGACCTCTGAACCAGCACTGGAAGCGTCTTCACCCTCTTTTTTAACGCAGAGAAGTAAAAAAGAAGAGGATTCTGTTGGAAAACTCATTTTTGAGCTCTCTAAACTTCCCGGCATCGGTGAAAAGTCAGCCACTCGCTTGGCTTATTCGATCTTAAAAAAAGATGACGCTTATGTTCACCAGCTGTCTCAAGCCATCCTCAATGCAAAATCAAAAACACAGTTCTGTGAACGCTGTTTTAATTTTTCAAATGAACCCCTCTGCTCGATCTGTCGAAATGATCGTCGTGACATCACACTCGTGTGTGTCGTCGAGAAACCTTCTGATATTCACCCGATTGAGGGCACGAATCGTTTCGAAGGGCTTTATCATGTGCTTCATGGTGTTTTATCGCCTCTGGATGGAATAGGTCCGGAAGAAATTAAAATGAAAGCCCTCATCAAACGCCTGGAAGAGTCAAAAGATACGACTCAAGCGAGTGACCCAGTGAAGGAAGTGATTTTAGCACTCAACCCCACCGTCGAAGGTGATGCAACAGCACTTTATATCGCAAAGCAAGTTCAACCTCTTGGGATTCGCGTGACAAAATTAGCTCATGGAATTCCGATAGGAGGTCAACTAGAGTATAGTGATCGACAGACGATTGAAGTCGCGATGAATAATCGAGTGGAGATGTCTCATTGAGTTTTATTAACTACGCCACAAAAGAGCTGAACTGCAAAATCGTCTACTATGGTCCTGGGATGAGTGGAAAAACGACCAATGTCCAATTTGTTTATGAAAAAACTCAAAATGACCAACGTGGAAAGCTTGTAACGCTAAGCACTGAGAATGAACGCACCCTTTTTTTCGATTTTTTGCCGCTCTCCGTCGGGGAAGTGAAGGGCTATCAAACACGATTTCACCTTTACACTGTACCGGGTCAAACTTTTTATGAAATTTCACGACAGTTTGTTTTAAAGGGAGTAGACGGCGTTGTTTTTGTAGCTGATAGCTCACCAGAGCGAATGGAAGCAAATTTAGAAAGCTTGGAATCACTAGAACGTAATCTAGAAATGCAAGGATATGACTTGGCTCGGTTGCCATTTGTGATTCAATATAATAAACGGGATGTTTCAGGGGCACTTGCCATTGATGAGCTTAATGCAACGCTCAACCCAGGGGGAAGACCGGTGGTGGAAGCAGTTGCAAACCGAGGTGAAGGAGTGATGGAAACTCTTCAACTGATCAGTGGGTTAGTGGTGGAAGAACTTAAAGGGGGAGGCAGAACGTAGATGAAAAAAACACTGGTCAAAAAATTTAAACGAATCTTTGAAGAACAACGAAGACAAATTCTTTATAACGATAAAGTGCTTCGAGACGATTTTAACGTGAATTCAGATGATCGTCCTGATGAAGTTGATCAAGCCACTAGTGATACAGAACAATCGATGCGGATTCGTCTTCGGAATAGAGAGCGTCTGTATCTTAAGAAAGTAGAAGAAGCTTTAGGTCGCATCAAAGAGGGGATCTTCGGGATGTGCGATACCTGTGAAGAGCCGATTGAAATCCGACGACTTGAGGCACGCCCTACAGCGACTCTCTGTGTTGCCTGTAAGGAAGAAGAAGAGAAAAAAGAGGTCCTCTCAGCATCTGGCTTAAAACACAAAAGCCTTGGAGAGACATTTTCACGAGCTCAAGCTTAGAGCCATTGGGCTCTTAAAATAAATAGGTGATTTAAAAAAATCCATTTTTGGCCTATTGAAGCAGCGAGACTCACTGTTTTTAAAGTTGTGAGCCACGCCGTCAAAAAAAAGCGACCTTATTTAGTTGAATCGAGAATTAAATATCGAGCTTAATCCCAGTTAAGGCTGATACTTGGCTAGCATCTTCATTTAATTCTTGTCCGAAAAGAGTTGAATAACGACCTTCAGCAAACAAGCCTGTTTTATTACTCAACGTGAAGTTGAGAGTTAACGCAAGATCAACCCCAAATTCAATCATGTCTCCAGCTGATGTATTGATCGATGCAACGTTGGTATCCCCTACTTCTAAAGTCGTAGTGGCTCCTCCAGCCTTAAAGGCCATAAAAGGACCAATGCCAGCTGATAAAAAGTCAGTTGGCCAAAATCGAGCTAAGACGGGTAGGTGCAAACGTCGAACTTCTTGAACGAGCCTAAGGTCATTACTCGCTAGGTCATATTGACGATTGAGTAATAGGACGCCCGTTTCCACGCCAAAAAAATCAGCCAAACCAAACTCAAGTAGAGCACCGCCTCCAACATTGACAGAACTTTGCTCTTGATTGTTTCGTATCTCACTCAATTGACTATTCATCACTCCAGCGACTGATAAAATTAAAGACCGACTCCTCTCAGTCGTTTCAGCATACGTTAATAAAGGCAGGCTCATCGCCATGATCAGCGTGCCTAGGGTTAGAATTTTCTTCACAAAACCTCCTCAGTTGAGTAGTGCTCAGATCAACTCAATTCAATCATTGAGCTTTCAA
>CAYLWK010000178.1:0-3085 GCA_964387255.1 uncultured Oligoflexia bacterium | reverse complement strand
TCTGTCGGCGCAAGCGAGGGAAGCTTCTGCCGTCGAACCCAAAGCTCCGACTGATAAAGAAATTCAAGTGTTTTTCCAACTTTTTTCTTCAGCACAAGATCCAAACCAGCATGGCTCGACCATTCTAAACTCTTGGATCGGCGGCCTAGGTAATTCAATCCAATCTCAAGACCCCAAAGCTGAGAAAAAGAAGCAAAGGTCGCTAATCGCGAATAATGAGTGGGTACAGCGGGTTGCTCTCCGACGTCATGAGAATGCCCTAGCTTCCACCCATTAGTTAAACCAAATGTCCATTCTAAAAAGAAGTCAGCTGGGATTAACCACGTCCCTTCGATCCCTGTGTCAATCACCCCTTCCCCATTGGAATCAAAAAATCGGCGGTGAACTTCGGGAACTAGCGTAAAGACCCAATCATGGCGGTGAATTCGATTTAATCGACCAATGCCTAAAAAGTACTGACCGATACGAAAACGAAGTCGTGGCACTAACTTTGAGGACTTCAAATAGGCTTCGTGAACTTCAAAAAAATAAAGGCCATCCTCACTGTGAGCAGCTGAGCTAAACACAGCATCAAATCGATAATCCGTGGGTGCGAAAAATAGAATCTCTCCCTCTCGGAGATCCAATCGATCATTGGCGTTGCTTCCACGGTTTAGACCAATCGACCCTAACAAGTCAACTGAGATGGAAGTCTTGATCGAATCCATATCTGCTAGTGCATTTCCAGATAGACCAATGATAATTAGAAACGGCTTCATCCACTTGAAGTAGCACCATCGCTTCGGTTCAAGGCAAAAGCGTTTCACAGGGGTGAAGAACTGCAGTGTGGCTAATACCATGAGTGATCAATCAGTCATGCGCTTTGGCTTTTTCTACCCTAAGGATCCCGCCTTTAGCTTTTCTAAGACGAATCGCAGCGCGATTTCCTACACCCAAACTACGACTGTCCGTAATGAGAAAGTCACGTCGACCCATACCTTGTACCAAGACTTCACCACTCGTATTTGAAATTTTCAAATGAACTTTCCCGTGATCACCGTGAACTTCAACATCAAGAGTGATCAGTTGAAATTGCGGTTGTAGTCCAGAGATCGGTCTTTCTCGTTGAATGATAGGAGTGCCATTTTGAAACACGTGGACATGCAATCGATCTCCTTCGGAGAAAAAACTTATCTCGATACCACCGCCAGTGAGGTCTGTGTGGCAATGATCAATCAGCCGAAACTCTCCGCCTTCAGCTACTTGAAACTGGATTCTATAGGCTGTTGATTCCTGGGAAAGACTCGAGCGCCAAACTCGGTGCCCTGACTCCACGAGCCCGCTAGGTCGGTTAGGATCATAAACGATGGGACCTTCCAGAGCTAAGCGATCCTCTTGAGGAAGATAATAATCTGTGAGTGCTTCTTGCGCTGGATCTCCCGCACAACCGATACTGACTAGCAAAAGAAAACCCATCAATTGAGTTAATTTCATTCAAACCTCCTGGAAATGAATCCGGATGTACTTCGTTCTTAAGGATATAGCAAGAATAAATGCAACATAGTTGCATTTATGATAGTGACCTTCCTGATGAAACGAGAAACCACACTGAGCCAATCCTTTTCAGATCGCCGACTGGGTCAGTTGCTCAAACGCCACGGGATGAAAGTCACCCCGATTCGTCTTGGACTGATGAAGCTTCTTCGAAGTCAAAAACACCTTTGGAGTGCTGGCAAGCTCCACGAAACCCTTCAGAACTATCCTGAACTCAAGGGCATTCACCGAACCACCGTTTATAGAAACCTTAAACAATTTGAGGCATCTCAACTCGTTAGGTCGACTTTTTTTGATACTCGTTCCGAGCTCTTTGAGTGGGATGCAAAGCATGCCTTAGAGCATCACCATCATATTCGATGCCGTCACTGTCATGCGGTTGAAATGCTCGATTCTTGCGTGGTTGAGAAGTATCAATCAAAACTGAAGGAAAAAGGATACACTCGGGTCGATCATCATTTGGAGTTTAGTGGGATTTGCTTTCGGTGCCAAAACTAAGACTTGAGTTTAAAACCCTAACTAAAAGCACCCATCATGAGTCGTTTATAAAATTGAAAAGATCGAGTCGTCTTCAGACTCGTTGAGTTTTTTCAGATAGTGAATCAACGCTTGATGCTCTGAAGAATCTAGAGAATGAAACCCTTTGATTTTTTCGTGCGCATTTTCCATCTCAGAAGCTGTCTTGATTTTATCTCTCATTTTTTGGATTGAAGGCATTTTGGTTTGCCGATGACAAGGCATGCAGGTTTGAACAAAACGCTTTTGACCCCTCATTGCAATCGGATCGGAGGACTTTTCTAAAAATAATTCATCTTCGTAATAAGATTTGAAGTTGGTGAGCTTTACTTCATCAAGATCGCTTAGAAAAAACTTTTCTAAAGGAAGAATCTCCCTTTTGATCTCAGACTCGCTGGTCCAAGGAATCACTGAATAAAATCTAGATTCGTTGGATTGTTCCTGAGGGCCTACCAAAAAAGCTATTAAGACGGAGTACTTGTTCAGAAGCCATCTGGGCAGAGCGATCTCTTGTTTTTTCTTATTTTTTAAAACAATCAAATCCACTTGGGCTTTTTGATCGAGAGAGAGTTGATTCATCGATGCTTCAATCACCTCTTTGAGTCGAACTCCTCGGTAGACTGCCATTCGTTTCTCGATCGGATCGTATTCTTTTTGCGTCTTCATTTTCAGCTTTTTTAGGTCCTGCTTGGACCAAGCCTTCAAGATACGCTCCTCCCAAAGTCCGGAGCCCCATGAGACTCGAACCGCTGTAGACGCAGCGCGGCTAAACGGGATTCCTTGATGAACATGACTCATTGAGTTAAACCCAGAAGCCATCAAGATCCATAAGAGTAAAATCAACCTTCGACCCCTTTACCTTTTTTAGTTTAGTTTGTTTATCCTCACTAGAAAAGGATAAGTCAAAGGTAGCACCTTTTTCCGGTCTCATTTATCCTAGGGAGCATGATTCTAATGAATTTTTTTAAGCCTGTTTGCTGCACCCTCACCTTTTGGATGATTTTTAACATCCTAACCAGTTCCCACCTCTGGCCTT
>CAYLWK010000177.1:0-5262 GCA_964387255.1 uncultured Oligoflexia bacterium | reverse complement strand
TTTGAGATTTCTTCTGCTCGATCCTTATCCAACTGCTTAGATACATGCCAATGCGGAAGCCAGGTGATCTCCTGAAGACCACCATAAAGCGCACCGAAATAGTCTTGAAGTCCTGCAGGGCCATTTAAGATGCCCGCTTCAACATCGCGTGCAATCTCAATGATTGTCCTTCCGTCAGCCTCTATGTCAATTGCTTGCTTTTGATGAACCCAACAGTACAAAGCACTTGTCAGAGCAATGTTCAATGAAGATGAACCACCTAGTCCTGCTCCTGCAGGACTTTTAGCAATAGATGTAAGCTTTAAAGAAAAGGGCATTTCTGGATAAGAGCGATGAAAATATTGCAATAACCGATAATGAATGATTAATGAAGGCGGTACATCCAAGCGATCGGAGTATAAGTCATTTGGATAAATTGTAATTTCTTTACCTTGATCAATTGATTTTAAAGTAATCTCATCTTCCTTGATAGGTTCTGCTTGAGCTTCGGCAAACAGATTAATGCCAATGTTAATGGTTCGAGCATTTTTAAAAAGAAGATATAGGGGCCATAGGTCAATGGTACCGCCGGAAAGGTCAATTCGGACCGGGGCTTTAATGTGAATCGAAGGTTTTGCCATAAAATATCCTAAGCTTGATCAATGAAAATGTTTCGGCTCAAAGGCCGGATCGTTAGAATTCTTTGAGGTGTCGCCATTTAGAAATTTCCAAAAGAAAAGATAAGCTGTCTTAGTGTTCATTTTCAAAATAGGCAATATGGGGCAGACCTCGGTACTTCTGAGCATAGTCTAAGCCGTACCCAACCACAAATTCGTTATTAATCTGAAAACCCACGTAGTCAATTTTACTGTCAATGACTAGTGCTTCAGGCTTAAACAAAAGGGTAGCAATCTTAAGTGAAGCTGGGTTCCGAGTTTGGAGTGAATTTTTAATATATTGAAGTGTGAGGCCTGAATCAACAATGTCTTCTACAATCAAAACATGTTTATTTTCAAGCGGTTCATTAATATCAAGAGTCACTTTGACCTCACCAGAAGAGCGCGTTTCATTTCCATAGCTTGAAAGACCTAAAAATTCGCAGCTCAAAGGAAGGTCAATGTTACGAATCAGGTCGCTAAAAAAGATAAAGCTCCCTTTTAGGACACAAACTGCCACAATCTCTTTACCTTCGTAGTCTTGATTGATCTGATTGCCTAGCTCCTCTACGCGCTTACGAATCTTAGCCTGTGGAATAAGAACCTTAGGTTCTTGGTCCGGTCGAATCACCATTCTGAGTCCATCCTTTCAAAATTACTTTCTATCCTAGCCAATGCGAGTATGCCACTACTTGGGGGAGAATGCCTTCTGGCTCACACAAAGGCGTTATTTAGTACTTCTCCAAATCCCCCGCCCCCAGGAACAATGTAGTCTTTATTATTGAGGCCTTTTTCCTTTTCTAACTGTGACCCAGGTTTCGTTTTTAAGGTCTCTGGAGCCGATAGCCCACGATCCAAGCGGGCTGCGTAGACTTGGAGTCCTGGAGCATGTGCTTTGATATTCCGAATATACTCGGGTGTTACAATACAGTGAATAGCAATTGCCTTTTTTGGTGAGCCAAAATCTTTATAGAGTTGAAAGGCTTCTACTAAAGTCGCTCCCGTTGCGCCCATTGGGTCTGGAAAAAGTAAAATCGCATCTTGAATGGGCCCACCAATTTTATGGCCACTCACACGACTACCCACCACCTTTTCGTTCTGATCTGTCTTTCGGCTGATGCTAATATGATCTTGTCTCACTGACTTAGGGTCGATCAGATAATTCAGCTCAGAGTACACAATTTGAGAAGGGACAGTTCCCGCACGAGCAAGATTGACTGTTACTACCTTTTGATCGGGATTCAAAACAGGTCCTTCATAAATTCCCTCTTGTGGATGAAATTCACACATCCGGCTAGGAACTTTTTTTCGAATAAAGTCAAACTCCTGAATCACGACTTTTTGCAAAAGACTATGATAAATCCGACTGATCATTTCATTGATGCGCGGTTGAAATGTCTCTTGAGAGCATAAATCAGATAAAAGCGTTAAAAGGTAAGGGTCTGCTAAAATATGAAACTGATCACCATAGTCGTGATCGATTTCCTGCAGTTTTGGTTGAATCGTGTCAAATTGACAATCATAGGCAGTCATTAGTGCACGCACCCTCACTTCCATCCCCTTTTAGCAGTCTATTCTGGATTAGACAATGCTTAGTCCAGCAATGATCGCTCCAAAGACCAGGGCTAATGCAATAGCGAAAAAAACGAAAACCACCATCATCCCTAAAGAAATGATGTAGGGGAAAAATGCAATCAAAGCTCCTCGCAATGCACTCACTTGATAGAGTTCTTTTGCTCCCAGGATCAATAAAATGAATCGAGTGATCCCTGCCAACACAGGACCAATCCACGGAACCACTAAAAAGATCTGTGAAGCCTGTGAATAAGCAGTCAGTTGAATGGCTTGAGTCATGCCTGTCCTACGTGTCGTGAAAAGCTTCGAAGCAAAATAAACGACCAGCGCTGCTAAAAACACACTTAAAAGTGTTGTGAAGGGAGATAAAATCACCGAGCTCATACTCTGAGTCCAGGCGTCTACGGATTCAACTGTTTCCGAAGGAAGCCATGTCTCATACTGGAACTTTTCCTCAGACGGAGTCCATTGCTGAAACTGCTGGTTAAGCCAAGATTTAATCTCCTCACGCTCTTGCGTTGAAGAACTAAAAATAAAGTAAAATGCCGACCCAATCCAGTTTGTAATCATAGCAAACACGAGAGGTTTGGTCTTTCCTTCCGCCTCAGAGAGACTTCGGAAAAATTGAGTCGGGGTTCGAATGATCGTGTAGACGAGTTGGAAATAACCTCTAATGATACCAATCACTTGTTTCATTCGCTTGAGGAGTCACTTTCATTCTTTTTCTGAGGCGCTTCCACTTCAGGTGCCGATGATTTGAAAAGCTGACTACGACTCCAAGGAAGAGCTTTCGTTAATTGACTATCTAGCAAATAGATTTCCCTCGCATTTCGAGAAAGGTCTCTAGCGTACAGTTGATCTTTATTATCTTTCCAAAATAAAAACTGAGCCTTTTTCTTGTCAGAGTCACCTTCTAAGCTAAGCTTGATGGATTGGTCTTGATCTGCTCGAGGAGCACGATTCAGAAAATTTTTAATTCTCTTTCCAGCAAGCTTATCTAAAAGTGCATCCACAAACTGCTTGTTGATTTCTTGACTTTCTTGGGGTGCCGTCCAGCTTTCATCTGCTTTTTGGATTGTAACAGCCTGATCCCCAATGGGTTTTCCAGAGAGCTCTATTCGGCTCGTTTGAATTTTCTCCAAAGATGAAATCAAGCGTTTCTCACGAAAGGATTCAAAATCTTTTGTGACTCTTTCTTGGCTGGAAGCTTCAATTTCAAACAAAGGTTTTTGTGATGAAACCGTTGCATAAAACTCAGAAGGCTTTCCTCGAAGTGGTCTCTCGTACAGAGTGACTTGTGTGCTTTGTTCTCCCTCAGTGAGCTTGACACTCACTTTCTTCTTGGCCCAACGAAGGAGTCTTTTAGCTTTTGAATTGCCTTTGTCATCTGAACCAAACTCTTTGGCGTTTAAATGAGTAAGTGTCGACAGAAAACGTTCAATCGCCTCAACATCGCCACGGTAGGTTTCCTTAGACTTTCCCTTTGTCAGTTGCCATTGCCCTTTAACCTGTCGAGCGGTAAAAGCAGTTTTTCCAGCTGAGTAGGAAAATGCCGTGACTTCGACTTTTGGTTTTGGAAAAAGCTTTTTATTCCTCCAATAAGAAAGTTCATGCTCGAAGTTGCTTTGAAAATACTTTGGAACCAACAAGACTCTATCATCGTTTATTTCATCGTTTTTGGCTGTCGTGACAAAGAGTTGATCACCGATTGGATGCAAAACGCCTAAGAAAGCAATGAGCTTCTCACCTTCTTTTGTGATGACTTCCACTCTTCGAAATCCCTGGCTAGTTCTTGATGTCTCGTCAAGCCCATATTCCTGAAGCAAGCCAGCTTTCTTTTCTGCTGATTCATCAGAAAGATCAATCGTTTGGCTTGCAGACACATTATTGAGGGACGAAACCAAAGAATTCACGTTTCCACGGTCAGCACTATATTCCTCGGGTGCGGAAATAGCCCAATCAGAATGGTCACCGGGTTTACAGAGATTCTTTTCAACATCCAGGCACTGAAATTCAATCGTCTGGTCCCCATCAACTAAACGAATAGATTGAATTACCTTCTCTTTAATTGGAATAATTTTTTTTGATAGATCTGCGGCTTCTTCCTTTTTAGGGCGATGAGAAAATTCATACCAATAGACAAAGTATCCAAAGATTACAAGGACAACTGCTAGAATAATCTGCGTACGCCATTTTTTTAATTCCATTACAGTTTTTTCCTCCGTCTCCAAATCACAATTCCTGCAATGGCTACGATCGCAGGAAAGATCACTACTGAAATCCAAAAAATAATGCGTCCGGCTTCAACACTGAGTTGAATTTCGCCGGGATCATCTTTTTTCTTACGAATCGTAATGAAATCCTCGTCTCCTGAAAGCCAGTTCACTGCGTTCATGAAAAGATCACCGTTGATACCAAAGCGAGAATATTTATTATTTGCAAAAAGCGACGAACCAAAAACGACTAGTTTTAAATCCTTTTTCTGATCTTCTTTCAATTTTCCAGAAACTGCCATAGCAACTGTAAGAGGACCTCGAGTGTCTTGATCGGGGTTGAATTGGGCTCTTCCTTGTCGGATTGCTTTCATGTTCGTCTCTGCCCAGCTCGTTTCCATCGTTTGCGCAAGCCAAGTCACTTTCAGAGTTTTTGGAGGCTCTGGAATGATCATGAGAGGTCTTGCGAACGGAAAGTGTCCAATATTTCTCACACTACCCGAAGCGTTGTCGAATACCTTGGTAATCGGAGATTCTTTTGAAAAATTTGCCACCAAAGCTAATGCTTCTGAGTGTCCCATCATTTTATTCAAAGGATTAGGATCCAAGATGAGATGATGTTTTGTTGAAATTGAATACTTTTTTAAAAGATCCCTTAGGCCTGGAGTCGGATCATCCCCTTTCAAACTCACATCCAATGCAATCAAAACACTTCCGCCATTTGAAAGATAAGATTCCAACGACTCAAGTTCAGGTTTGAAAAACGGTTTTTTAGGACCAAGAATGGCAATCATTGAGCAGCTAGCATCAGGCTCTTTTTCTTGTGCTGTTCTCCATTC
>CAYLWK010000176.1:0-4390 GCA_964387255.1 uncultured Oligoflexia bacterium | reverse complement strand
AAGACTCTTCTCCCATCAAAAAATTGTCTTTCAGGATTTTTCTTTCGAATTTGAAAAAAGATCTTTTTGATCACTGAAATATAAGTCAATCCTAAGTCCTCAGATCCGTTAAGACCCTCTAGGTACAGTAAAATCAAGCGATTTCCCCGTACCTTAAATCTGCCATACAATCGACTGTTGTCTAAGACAGTGCCGTTCTGGCCAAAGAAGGAATTGGGTTTTCTTCTTCCCTGCCTTTCAAAGTGGTCTTGGATGATTTGTAATTGATGTCTTTTCAAGACTTCCGGTACTTTAAAGATGCTTCGATAACCCGAAGGCGCAAGACCCTTATCATCAGGTGCATAATACACTCCATTGTCCGTATTAAAGACAGAATAGCATCGTAGACTGTCGTCTCTAGCCGACGCCTTCCAGACAATACCGAGAAGGACGATTGAAACGAGTTGAACCCCTTTTTTTGCTCTTCCACTAAGCCATTGCCCCATTACCAACGACTCCCCTAATCGCAATCGCCTCGTTCCTATGCCTATGGTCATCAGAGCTAAAAGTCAAAACTATAAAACCGACTTACCGATGATTTAATTTCCTATTCCTGATTTAAATTGTTTGATTATAAACGGTCAGTCATAGACAAACCTCTGCGATTGAGGTATCTGATACCCTTCGTTAAAAGCCTCTGTGGCGGAATTGGTAGACGCGCCGGATTCAAAATCCGGTTCCTTCACGGGAGTGGGAGTTCAAGTCTCCCCGGAGGCACCATCTTGACATTCCAAGTTTTAGTGAGCGAGTCCTGCATTTAAATTTAAGGATTTTCTAGTCCGTTTTAAAAGTGCTTCAATTGATTCTACAATTCATTACATAGGCTCTTCGTACAAAACAAAAACTCTCAGAAGGAGTTCCTGTACTCGAACCCAAATCATTGGATTCTTTATATTGAATAAAAATAGTATGTTTATGTTAACTACTTCTGCAATGAATCGATTTCTTTTAGTCATAGTCATTTTAAACTTATCTGCTCCTTATGCATCAGCCTCTTTGGACCAATGGTGTAGACGGCTTTTTTCTGCTGGAGCTGTTTTGACGAAAAGAATGATCAAAGGCTTGCACAAAACCTTTGCGGATTCTGCTCATTTATCAAAAATAGAATCTCCAAGAGCTCAAGTAATAAAAAATAAATTAGAAGAGATTGAGCTATCGGATACAAAAAATATTGAAAAAGTTGTTTCAATTTTTCAAAGCTGTGAATTCCTTCCAGAAGGAGGAATCGTTCACGTTTATGGTCCAGCACAAAACTTTTTTGAGTGGGTTATACCATTACTGGTTCGGCCTGATTGTAAAATTATTGTCAGTGAAACTAAATGGAAGCCTTCTGCTCTGGCTATTGGAACCACAATAGAAGGCGAATATGAAACCGTTCTGAATCATGTGAAGACTGACGCTGAAAATGTCTATAGGCAAATTCAGGAAAGTAATCCCGAAATTTTTCTTTTTTCTTCAAATGTTAAAAATCCCTCTGATTTACAACTAGCAATCAATGAGAGAGTTACCTTGATTGAAGGAGGACCGGACGTGATTCCTCTTGGAGATAAGCCGGTGGCCGATTTTGCTATGATCATTGGTCCATTTGGTTATTTTCTGAGTACAGAAAATTTAAAAATGGGTGGTATTGTTTGGATTGCAAGGGAGTTTGGAAACGATCACGGCATTGTCAATCCCTCAGATTTTACCGCGCTTCAGTTTCAGAATAGACTTTTGGGAGCATTCCTTCCAAGTCCAACGTGGCATTTGGAAAATGGATTATTTTTGTCTCACTCCTCCTCTGATGGAGGGTCTCTTCCCATTCGAACTCATTAGGTCTCTTGAAGGCGAGAATTTGTGATTCTGTTGAGGAGTATCAATACTCAACTTTACCGGGTCTTCTCGGAGCGACCAAGCTAAACGTGCCCCTTGAGATGGACGAGATTCTGGTTCACGATATTTCCAATACATTATCTTAGCCAAATACATTCCCCGAGCGGCGGATCACAAGGTAATGAGTAGCGCGCTCAAGCGGGCGGAGTTCTTCTTGCCGCTTTGTCGATCGAGTAGAAAAACTCATCGACTAAAGAATGACGCATATTAGCTGCCAAATGAAGCAGGTACCCTTATCGGTTGTAATTAGATGTTACAAGCTACCTCAGGCTTCATGTGCCTTCGAGCTGTGGCCCTTGTTGAGTTACGGAGATTCGTATAACTTTTCTAAAATATCCAAGGTTGGAATGGATACCGAGACTATTGGTTTTACTCTTTTAAAGAGTGCTACTAACCATTCATTCGCGTACGTTCGAAGATCAGCCTCGACAGAAGCATCTTTAGCGATACGAATCATTCGCAAAATGGCAACAACCTCCATGGCGTTTCCTTGGGCTAGGAAAATAGGACTTCGCATGGGTCTCAGCCCAAAGACATTTGCCCAGTCTCCCCTTAGTAGGTTCCTCTCGAGGATCGGCAATTCTTCAGTTAGCCTTCTAATTCCAGCTTCTCCTTCCGAAATAGCTCTTTTAACCTGCCCTAAGATTTGGGCGTCAACGGGCGCTGTTACTGCTGCTGAAGCCTCAGATTGAAAACCAAGGTGGTTATCTGTAATCCATTCTTGTCGAATCCGAGTGATAGCTTCAACTGAATTCGTTATGTGTATAGGTGTAAATCCCACAGCTCCCGCCATTCCGGATTGCATTGAGACGCTTCGCAGATAAGATCTCAAAAAGGCTCGAGCCCCGAGTGCTCTTGCGGTGGGTTTTCCCATCGGGTTAAGTTCCGTTGATCGTCCCATCTGAACAGCAAGTGCCGCACATTCAAAAGTCTCTCCGCCATCATTTCTTACAATATTTTGAGATACGGCCTCCGGAAGAGTGACGAGAGAATGCCAAGACCCTGGAATGACTGCTTCCAGCTCCGAGGCATGTCCAGAGAGGGAGATAAAGCCTTCAGGAGTTTCAACAATCTTCCGGATGTTGCGAACAAAGGTACTAATGTTTCCACTACGTGCTCCTGATATTGCCTCCCTAATTTGTGCTCCACCAAGAGTATCCGCACACATCGCCATCACCAAGGGGGAATGCGCGATAGTGTTAATCAGAACTGTTATTAGAAAAATCGGGTGCTTCACTAAAATCCTCTTATTTTTTCTTGAGTCTATAAATTTCTTCAAGATTAGTCAGAATGACAATCGCCCGATCAAAGTCTGAATCTTCTTGAATATTTGCCGCCTTAAATCGAGGAACATAGGTATCAAACAGTTGATCCAGCCATTGCTTTAAGTAGGTTCCAGCAGGAGTAGATGAGTAATTCTTTTGAAGTGTAATCAGCCTCAGTATTGAAACTGTCTCAAAAACCATTAATTTATCTCGCATAAGCAATAATGGCGTGCGGTTGGGTCGTAACGCCCTAACATCAAGCCAGCTGCTTGGAAGAAAGCCTTGATTTATGAGAGTTTGAATCTCTTTTGAGAGTTGTTCTACGGTTTGACTTGGGTTCTCTTTTAAATTTGCCTGAATTTCTTGTACTTTTTGGTTTCTTTCTTCATCAGTGAGCTCCTCTACAGGTGGGAAAAGGGCTTTCATTAAGTCGTCCAAAGAGCTTTCCCGATAAAGAGGATAGTCCAAATATTTTTCTCTCACTTTCGACCATTCAGGTACAAATAAGGAGATTCCAGAAAGGTTGTGATTTTGTTCGAGATGCGCTAGTTCGAAACGGCTTTCCTTTATTAGGGTCTTTTCGATCCATTTTTTGAACTCTTCGTATTCAGCGGTTGCTGATTTCTTTACTTCAGAACTCTGAGCTACTTTAGCTAACCATTGTAAAAGGTCGTAATTAGTTTCCGATTCCCACAAGAACGTTGGGTTCGTAACAAAGGTGGGCTCTAATTTTTTTGGCTGTTCTATTCTTTCTAGCTTTCCCAAGCTCGAGATCAAGGAGTCTATTTTCTCTGGCAATTCGGTTAGAGCCTGTCCATATACAACGACATAACTTGTGAAGTGCTTGTCTTCATCCATAACTTTGCTAGCAAGATCAAAACCGGATGCTTTTGGATTGAGCCACCCTAGAGTAGCCGCATAGTAAGTATTTGGTGCTCCAACATTATGCTGTGAAGCCATTACCGCTACCCCGGTTTCATGAAAGTTGTAAAGATTTTCTATAGATCCACGGCCGCACTGTTGTAAGAAAACAAGCTCAACTTGACTTCCATCGGCTTGAACTGATTTTCTAAATTCTCTTAATAGCGGTCCCGTTTTTTTTGCGCTCAACCATTTCTTGCTAATGAAAGGACCAGGGTTTTGATCGAATGACATGTCATCGAGTGCGCCTCCGTGGTTTAGAAAGATGGTTTTTGATAATCCTGGTTTTTTTA
>CAYLWK010000175.1:0-5990 GCA_964387255.1 uncultured Oligoflexia bacterium | reverse complement strand
AAGGTGGATAGGATCAGCTAGGAACGCTGAAGGTTTTAGGAAGCTCCAGAAAAACATATTTTTTTGGTTTCATTGTAAGGAGGAAATTTATGGAAACTGTTTATATTGTAGGAATGGCTAGAACTCCCATTGGAGCATTTCAAGGAGCTCTTTCTTCTTTTTCGGCGCCTCGTTTAGGTTCGATTGCCATTGAAGCTGCATTGAAGCGAGCGTCAGTGGATCCAAAAGATGTTTCGGAAGTGATCATGGGTGAAGTCTTAACAGCCGGAGTAGGTCAGGCGCCTGCAAGACAAGCTTCGATTTATAGCGGCATTCCAGATACCGTGCCTTGCTTGACTGTGAATAAAGTTTGTGGAAGCGGAATGAAAGCTGTGATGCTGGGCATGCAGTCGATTCAGCTTGGAGAAAGCTCGATTGTTGTTGCAGGGGGCATGGAGAGCATGAGTCAGGCACCTTATTTGATTCCAAAGGCACGCTCTGGTCTTCGAATGGGCAATCAGGCGTTGATTGACTCCATGATTCATGACGGTCTTTGGGATCCTTATCACAATCAGCATATGGGCAATTGTGGTGATCTTTGCGCAAAAGAAATGAATTTTACTCGAGAAGCCCAAGACGCCTTTGCGATTGAAAGTTTTAAAAGAGCGCAAGCGGCTCAGAAAAAGGGTCATTTTGAATCAGAAATCACTCCTGTGACTGTTAAAGATCGAAAAGGCAATGAGAGTCAGGTTGTTGAGGATGAAGGTCCTGCGAAGGTGAAATTTGATAAAATTCCAAATCTAAAGCCTGCCTTTGGGAAAGAGGGAACGGTGACGGCTGCAAATGCTTCTTCGATAAATGATGGTGCAGCCGTGATGATTTTAGCCGGTGAGAAGGCTGTGAAAGAAAAAGGGTTAAAGCCACTCGCAAAGCTTAGGGGCACAGGTCAAAATGCCCATCAGCCTGAATGGTTCACCACAGCGCCTGCAAAAGCAATGCAGCGAGCAATCGAAAAAAGTCAGTGGCAGTTAAAAGATGTGGATCTCTTTGAAGTGAACGAAGCGTTTGCCGTGGTAACGATGGCAGCACAAAAAGAACTTCAGCTGAGTGCCGATCAGGTCAATTGTTTGGGAGGGGCGATTGCTCTGGGGCATCCCATTGGTGCCAGCGGGGCTCGGATTGTCATGACCCTCGTGAATGCACTTCGGATCAAGGGATTGAAGCGAGGGTGTGCTGGAATCTGCATTGGTGGGGGTGAAGCCACTTCCATCTGTGTAGAAACTGTTTAAAAAGTCAAATATTGCAGCAAGTTAGCTTAGTTTTTTAGATTTTGAGAAATTATCCTTCAGGGGTTGGGGCGGCCTCAATACTATACTATACTATAATAGTATGATAATAGGGTGACTACGAATCGGGGGGCCTCCTGGGATGATTCGGCGATTGACCGCTTTTTCACGAACTTTTTTTCAAATGCCGATGGCATCGGCTCTTCGCTTCACCCAGAAATGCGAGATCTTTCAATGGTTACGCCAGTACCTTCGTAGGGCAGTAGCAAGCGTGAGTGTTCTTTCGATGGCGGTCAGTTTAATGGCCTGCTCTGAGGAAGAGCAAGCGGTGACTGAATGTGTGTTTCCAGCTTCCTGGGCTATTGAAGTTCCTGGCAGCGGCGTAGGGGAGCGAGATCCTGCTTCTCAGTTCATCGACCAGACTACTTTTCTGGGAGGACCTTTGACAGGTCTTTCTCAGCCAATTGTTGGGAGAGAAATTGTTCATCGTTTTGAAGTCCCAGATTTGGGTGAGAATGGATCGATCACACTCTCTGCTCGAACGCGTGGATTTCCCGAAGAGCTTGTGGGCAGTGCCTATCCTTTTTTAGTCGAACTTCATGATGGAGCCCGGGATGTCATTAATCTGAAGCGCAGTGGGAATGCAGGCGATTGTGCTCAATCAGGAATTTTTTCGTGCTCCAACGGAAACTGTACCGTTAATTCCGGATGTTCCTTGAACTCCCCATCCGCTTTTCAAGACCGGTCTCACTGGCAACAATATCAGCTTCCTCCATTTGGGTATACGTCGACCAATACGTTTCCAACGTGCTTTTGGGATACTGGCAGCCCCAACTGTGCCTATAACGATCAATTTTTTGATCAAGGGAAACTAAGAACGGGGAGCTACACCGCAAAGTACGTGCTTTTAACTTCGAATTACTCTTCTGTGGGCAATTTCATTGCGCAGATTGAAGTCAGAACCCTCATGAAAATGGACCCCGACTACGCACCCTCTGGCCCTAATGGCGCTATCGATATCAATTTGATTGCGGTGGGACAGGCAAACCGAAATGCTTTGAATACACCAAGTGTTCAAAATAACTTCTCACAAATCATGCAATCTGTTCAGGATCACTGGAATCAAGATCGCCCGGGATTAAAGTTAGGTAATATTCGATCTTATGAATGGACGTGTCCGGATTCGGGTGAGCTTTTTGCTTCGATTGATTTAGAAGAAATTGATGCAATTCTCTCAGAAGGAAGTCGAGCATTGATAGGCTCTGAAGATGCACGCGCTGTTAACGTGTTCTTAGTTTCTGATATTCCGAGCCGATCCAATCGATCAACCATTCTTGGCGTTTCAGGAGCGATTCTAGGTCCCTCACTGAATGGCACTGGTACCTCAGGCGTAGTGGTTGCGACGAATGATCAGCTTGAGAGCATGACAAGTGGATCTCGTACAGCTCGAACTTTTTCAGAAACGATCACACATGAGGTAGGTCACTTTTTAGGTCTAAATCACTTATCAGAAAGAGAAGGAACGATGCATGATTACCTAACGGATACCCCTGAGTGTCCGGCATCTGGAGGAGAAGTCACCCATCAGTCATGTCGATCGGTGAGTTCTTGTGGAGCACTTTGTACGGGGACTGTTTGTCCAACCGTCGCAGCTTGTCAGTTCAATCATGCCATGTGGTATCGCACCAAAGTCTATGATTCGGGGAGCTCTCAAGGAGATGGGAATTTATTTTCGGAGCAGTCGTCAAGGGTGATTAACTTCAGTCCAATGGCAAGATAATCAGAGTCACTGGTGACGCAATTGCTGAGCCGTCTTTATGATTTAAAGATCGTTGAATGAGGGTGAGCACTTTCTTGCTTCATAGTTTCAAAGTATGAGAGAATAAAAATTAATTTAGAATTTTTTGACGTCAAGCTAGGCAGTAACGAAAGGAAGATGGTTCATTGATGGTTGTACGGCAGACACTCAAAGACCAAATTATTAAAATCCTATTTATTCCATTGTTTCTAAGCATATTCAATCAAGCTCATGCGCTCACAGAATCTGAGATTGAAGCACAAGTGATGAAAGCGGTCACAGATCGTCATCCAACCTATGGAGAAGCGTGGTGGAGAGCCCTAGGGAATGCCACTCCTGTGATTATTCGCTTACATCGATCTACTTCGGATGCTTTTATTAAATTGAATCTTTTACAAGGCCTTTCTTGGTATGATGACCCAGGTGCCCTTGAGTACTTAAAATCAGTTGCAACCGAGCAAGAAAATAAAGTCACACGAAACGCAGCGCTTCGTTCGATTGGACTCAGTCCAAGAGCAGGCGATGCAGTGGAGTTTTTGGGTGAATTTCTAGAACATGAAAATCCACACACCCGACTTGAAGCAGCAAAAGCACTCACCTCTGTGGCAAGTCGGTTCAGTGATCCACGAGCCAAAGAATTGCTTGCAGGGCATCAAGAGCCCACAGGCTGGGTGCGGGCAAAACTCTCAGGAAATCCACTCGAGCATTTTAAAAAACGTCATTCACCTTCAAAACTCAAACAACCCACTTTTTCCCCTCATTTTGAAGGAACATGGCAGGGACAAATGATTTGGGAGAATCAATCGGGGAAGTTAGAGTCAACTCCAGTCACCATCACCTTAAAACGAGTGAACGATGGGACTCTTTTGAAAGGAAGATTAAAATCAAAGCTCATTGAATGCCAGCTCGAAACAGAAAAAGGAGCTGGGTCTCAAGCTTCTTTAATGCTAGGTGAGGTGTCGCTGAAACATCAAAGTGCCAAGCATTTGATAAAAGCCTTTAGTCGTGGTTTGATTGCACTTGAAGAAAAACAATCATCTTCTGCCCATCACGATTATCTTAGCGTTGACCTTCAGTCATTGCCACGAGTGAAGGCTTGGCTAAAGAAAAAATAACGTACACAGCCTTTTGCTTGAAAAAACCTGAGTGACCTTTCGATTCTTCTGGAAACTTCCTACACACGACGATAACCTCAAACCATGATGGCTCTTTTGATTGATTTCGGTTTGGTTGGAATTTCTTTTTTTTGGCTTCATCTAGTATTTCGCGTCATCTTAAGTCAAAAGCGTTTTCCTCTCATCGATGACGTAGAGCCAACATCATTGGATTTTCCACTCATTTCCGTCATCATGCCTTGTAAAGATGAAGAGACTTCTGTGTCACAATCAATTGAGAAGCTATTTCAAAGTGATTATCCTCATTTAGAAGTCATTGCTATCAATGACCGTTCAAAAGACCTAACGGGAGAAAGACTCGATCAAGCAAAATCAAACTATCAAGATCGCCTCACTGTGGTTCATAATGAAACGCTTCCTCCAGGAGTCTTAGGCAAGGTACACGCTCTTCAACTAGGGCTCACTAATGCGAAAGGTGAGTATGTTTTATTGATGGATGGAGATGTGTTTCTTCAAAAAGAGACATTAAAAAAATCAATTTTCGCTGCAAAGTCAAAAAATCTGGATCACCTGTCCATTTTACCTCACCTGATTACTGATACAGCACTAGAAAAAGCAATGAATGCGACGTTTTTTGTGCTTTTAAGTATTGCTCTAAATCTCTATGAGGCAAATCATCCGAAGAAAAAAACTGCAATGGGAGCGGGTGCTTTTACGCTTCTTCGGACGTCATTTTTAAAAAAACATAATCTTCTTGATAAAGTAAAACTAGAAGTCATTGAAGACGTAGCATTAGCCTACCTCACCAAACAACTAGGCGGCCGGTCATTCGTCTACGATACACGTGAGCAAGTCAAAGTACGCTTTCAACAAGGAATTACCGGGCTTATTAAAGGCACCGAGAAAAATACTTTTTCTGGAATTCACTACTCTTATGCGATGCTCCTTGTTTCAAGTTTAGGGTTAATTCTTCTCGCTGTGTTGCCTTTTTTTGCTCTTTTGAACGGACTGACTGGAGCATTTCTTTTTTGTTTGATTTTGGTGATGCAAATGATTGTTTTTCAGAAAACACTCACTTGGACACCTTTTTATGGAGCAATTGTTTTTCCTGCCGGAGCAATTTTGATGGTCATCTCTTTATGGCGTTCAGCAATCGCCTTTTTTAAGAACAAAGGAATCGTTTGGAGAGAAACATTTTATTCCGCTACAGACCTTAAAAAAGGAAAAGTGCTCCCCCCGCCGTGGCATTTTTTAGGAAAATCAAAAATTCGTTAGATAGAGCTACCTTGATCCTGGAAAGGCAAGAAGACAACCTGAGTTAGAGTTTTTAGTTTCTTCAAAGAGTGCATCGAGTGTTGCTTGTAATTGTACGGAGTAACCCGGCCGCAGGTTACGATAATGAATAGTTGCAAGTCGACGGGTCAGTGGCTTTCCATTGAGAAGAGCTCGGTAAATTGAAATCACCCACTCAGGATGCTGAACACTCGCGAGGAAGGTCCCCGAAGAGTTAATCGCTTTCTGTACTTCTTTTTGGATCCCTAGCGCGATCCATCTTGCTTGAACTTGAGGGTCGTGACTCGAGGTCCGAGCGCTGTGACCCTTTACTTCGCTTAGGGAAAATCGGAGTTCCATTTTTGGAAAAAGATGAGTTTTACCACCGAATTCCATCAAGCGAAAAAGATAGAGCCATTGCGAAGGGTTAAACTTAAGGACTTCTGTGGCAAACGTGATTCGATTGGATTTCAGCCAGCTTCTGAAGATCTCTGCTACGCGAGATAATTCCGAGCTTTGTGGCAAGTGCGTTGCTGGATT
>CAYLWK010000174.1:0-3188 GCA_964387255.1 uncultured Oligoflexia bacterium | reverse complement strand
AATTTAAACTTAAAAAGAAAAATGAGATTTAAAATCATCGGTTTCTTTTTAATTCTTCTCCACTGCTTGAGCACTCCTTCATCGGCTCAATCCGCATTTGACGACATCGATCAAATCAAATCTAAAGATGAACAGTCTTTAGACTCTCAAGATGACTATCGAGACACTCCTTATACTAAATACGGGGAGTTTAACGAAGAAGAAGACGAAGCAGAAGCTGCTTTATTTTTCCGTTTTGGTCGTTTCTTTGGAGTGAGTCTGGGAGTAGGGATCAGCAGTGCCACTGGAAACAGAGGCTTACTCTGGCAGGGTGGATTTCCACTCATTAGCGTTAAAATGCACTACTGGTTTAATTTCAATTTTGCCATTGATCTAGAACTTGCAAACGCCTCTCACTTTTTTATTGATACTGATAGCTCAACGGTAGATGTGACACTCCTCATGCTGTCTTCTCATCTCAAATACTACATCAACACCTCAGATCTAACGGCAGCCGTGACTTTTGCATCCCCGTATCTTGTTTTTGGAGGTGGCGCTTTCACGAAAACAGAATTCAGTCCAACTTCTGGAAATGAGGACATTGACTCGAAGTTTGGTGTGACTCTCGGCGCCGGCTTAGAATTTGTGGCTAGTCCAAAAGAAGTTTACATTGCCATTGAAGGCGTCGTTTCATTTGTAAATTTTGAGGATCGAAACACCACAGACTTTTCAGGCCAAGGGGTTTCAGATCTCGGGGGGGCTTTCGCAAGGGTTTCTGCCAATGTGATGTTTACTTGGTGAAAATAAGCTCAATATCAATACATTTTTTAAAAGCTTAATGGTTTAAATGCTTCCAAGTTCCAGATTTTTTAATTCCAACACGGATAGGAGTGCCCATAAAGCCATAAGATTTTCTTAGTTCATTCACTAAAAGCCTCTTTAAGCTAAAGTGAATTTTCTTCGGGTCGTTTGCTTGTAGTACGAGCTTAGGACAGTACCAAGACTTCTTAGAGGCAGGAATGAAGTGTGATGTATAAATTTTTGCACGCTTAGGATTCGAACGCTGCAGTTGAGACTGAATCATGCGTGTGAGTTCAGGTGTCTTAATCTTCTCATATCTTTGTTTCATCACCTCTAAAAGAAGGGTGCTTAACTGATCAATCCCACCTCTTTTCAAGGCGCTAATAAATACCAATGGCGCATAGTTTAAAAATCCAATTTGTTCTCGAATCCAAGCTCCTGCAGCTTTTTCCTTGATTTTGCCTTTTCGTAAATCCCATTTATTCACTAACAAGATCACGCTGCAATGACTCTCCTCGACCAATCCAGCAATTTTCTCATCCTGTTCCGTCGGGCCTTCGCTTCCATCTAAAAGCAAAAGGGCGATGTCTGCTTTCTCAAGAGCTTTCTTAGACTGAATCACACTGAGCACTTCTAAGCCGGCACCTGTTTTTGACTTTCGACGAATTCCGGCTGTGTCGATGATCTCAATCCAAAGCTCATCTAAGCGAATCAACGCATTCACAGCATCGGTGGTGGTGCCAGCCTGACTCGAAGTGATCTGAGTGGCCTCACCCGAAAGAGCATTAAAAAAAGTGGATTTGCCAACATTCGGTCTTCCAACAATCGCGACTCGAATGGGTCGTTCGGGCGATTGGCCAGGAATCAAATGCTGACACTTCGATTCTAACCCATCCCTTTTCTCCTCTGAGATAGCCACCTCATCATTCTTAGGTCCGATTGTGATCCCTTTGTTTTTCTCCTGGGCGATCTCCACTAGGAGTGATTTGATTTCTGATACTCCAAATCCGTGCTCTGCTGAGATTTGGATTTCATGATCTGAGGCGATATAGGACAGCTCATCAAATAATACTTTATCTTCTACCTGATCGACTTTATTTAAAACACACACTCGCGTTGCCGTTGCTGGTATTTTTTTCCTAAGCCAAGCATAAATTTCCTGATCACGTGGAGTAAAGCCTTCCTGAGCATCAAAAACCATCAAAACCACATCGATAGAACCCAGTGCAGCTTCAACTCTTGATTGAATCTCTTCGTGATAATCTGGATGGCCGAGTCCAGCTGAATCCATCAATAAAATAGAAACTTCTGAATCCTGTCCGCTTGCTCCCACTAAAGGCCCTGGCCAGTGAAGCGTTTCTCGAATCAGATCACGCGTGACCCCTGCTTGATTATGCACCAGCGCTCGTTTGTGTCCGATCAATCGATTAAATAAGGAGCTTTTCCCAACATTGGGACGGCCCACAATCAATACGCTCAAAGCCTCCTGTGAAGTTTGACCATCACTCCCTTGAGATCTAGAAGAAAACGACTCTTGTCTTAAATTGCTCGAGGGTACCATTGATTTAATGCCTCTTCGTCCTTGGTCCAATTTCGCTTCGTTTTCACTTTGAGTCCTAGAAAGATTTTCTTTCCTACTAATTTTTCAATCTCTAGTCGTGATTTTTGGCCAATCATTTTAATTTTCTCACCCCCCTTACCAATCACCATGGGCTTTTGTGATTCGCGTTCAACATAGATCACAGCCTCAATTCGATCCATCGTTTCTGACTCTTGATAGTGCTGAACTTCAACAGCACAAGAGTATGGAAGCTCCTCACCAAGCTGTAAAAACAGTTGCTTCCTAACAAGCTCTGCAACAAAAAATCGAACGGGCCGATTCGACAAAACCGCTTCGCCATCTTCAATCGGATAGTCAAAGGATCGAAAAGGAAGCTGTTCCCAGGTCCAACCCAAAAGATCCCCCACTCCTTGGTTCTTCCTAGATGCAATTTGGAACTGGTCTATTTTTCGCGATAGACTTTTTTGTATCTCATTGTCAAGGTCAGTCACTTTTTCTTTAGCTTTAGGTAAATCCATCTTTGTGTAAATGAGCGCAATCTTTTTTTCAGGACCTAACTGATTCAACTGATCGATAATTATTTTCTCTGCTTGCAGCTTGCTAGCTGGGTCAATGCAGTACCAGACGAGATCGGCGTCTTCTACAGTCTGCCAAGCGACCTCTACCATTCGTTCATTCACGCCGCCTTTTTTTGCTCGATGGATTCCAGGAGTGTCATGAAAGACGATTTGCCCATACCCGGGCTCAGTCAAGATTCCACAAACTCGATCTCGAGTGGTTTGGGCTTTATTGGTCACAATCGACACTGCTTCTCCTAAAATCTTATTGAGTAATGTTGATTTTCCAA
>CAYLWK010000173.1:0-2803 GCA_964387255.1 uncultured Oligoflexia bacterium | reverse complement strand
TTTTGTTAATTTTGCGACATAGCTTTGAAGTTTTTCGTCTCTCTTTTTTTCTGTCAAGAAAGCAAAAATTCTCTCTTTTAGCTGAGGTGTTACTTTTGATTGATCGACTTGTTTTTCTTTCAGGAACTCTTTGAAATCTGCCTCAGAGGGTTTGATTTTTCCCTGAATGACTTTTTTATCAATGAACTCCTCTGGAGAGAGCTTTGCTTTTTCAGCTTCTTTTTTAATGAGCTTCTCAGTCAAAATCGCATTTAAACGCTGAACCTTGAATTCATATTCCTTTTTTTGGATTTCATAATAGCCGAGACGAGCATTACCGATGAGCTCATCTTCAGTGATTTCCTGCCCAGCGATTTTGGCCACGACATCATCTTTACGTGGCGCCTTGAAAACAATCTTGGGTTTCGCTCCAGCTTCATTCTGAGTGCAAGAAAAGAGGGAAGTTGCCGCAATTGCAGCCACTACAACGGGTAATACCATATAGGGAAATAGAAATTTTTTTTTGCGAGTCAAATTTTGCTTCACCATTTTTTGCACACGAGCCTCCTTGGGTCTTCTTTCTTCTAGACTTACTTCGTGAGCCTTCATCGTAAGTCAGGCGTGCAACTGACGCAACGATAAACTTTTCGGCGTGCTAAAATACGGGCTCGGATCAGGAAGTAGCCAAGTGCAATTTGAAAGCCACTCCAGCTCCAAATGAGAGGATCATTGTGCTTAATGTCATCAAAGATCCAAATGAACACAATAAAGCTAAGCCCAAAGACTGTTTGAAGTAAAACAGGGTAGGGACGAACCGGCTTGAGCACCATGGGGCGACCGCACTCGGAACATTGGTCTTCATCTCGAGAATTTTTCATCAAAGTTCCTGAACGATATCATGGATTCTCAAAAAACCTGTCACTTCTTTCGAAGCATTTAAGACAGGTAAGACACTGATCTGACTTTTTCCAGACTCCATTAATTTCAAGGCCTCATGTGCAAGTTGGGTCTCTTGAATGGTCATAGGGTTGGGAGTCATCACATCGTTGGCTTTTAAGCTAAAAAACGCTTCCTGATGAGACAAGGCTTTTCGAATGTCACCATCTGTAATGAGTCCAATCAGTTGCCCCTTTTGAGTCACCATCACCCCCCCTAACCGAGTTTCTGTTGCTACTGTCACTACCTCGTTCATTGGAGTTCCAGGATCAATGAACGGAAGATTTTTTCGTTGCATGATACTTTTAACTGTGAGCGTCATCCTTTTCCCAAGGCTGCCGCCCGGATGGTTTAGAGCAAACTGATCTGCATTGAAGCCCCTGAGTTCCATCAAGGTCACTGCAAAGGCATCGCCAATGGCAAGCGCAAGCGTCGTGCTTGAAGTCGGAGCTAGATTATGCGGGCAGGCCTCCTGAGGCACCGACGCATCAATCCAAACATCGCACTGTTGGGCAAGTTTCGATTCAGACTTGCCAGCAAGTGCAATCACCTGGCATCCGAGTTCCCGGATGGATGGAACCAGATTCAAGACTTCCATCGTGTTTCCAGAGAAACTCAATGCTAAGACGCAGTCTTCTTTTTTTAAAATCCCTAAATCACCATGAAGCCCCTCTGTTGGATGCAAAAAAATAGAAAAGCTTCCAGTGGATGAAAACGTAGCTGCAATTTTTTGGCCCACCTTGCCAGACTTTCCGACGCCTGTGACGATAATTTTTCCGCCTTGATTTAAGCTCTTCTGCATTAACTCTATTGCGCGCTCCAGCGCTTGCTTTTGTTCATTTTTGGTAAAACGCTCAGCACAAGCCAGCAATGCGTTTGCCTCCAAAGTTAGTACATGATTAATTTTATCAGAAATCGTGGCTTTCATGCCTTTTGCTTACCACCCTTGCCCTAGATTCGAAAGCGATCAGTGACTGTGTCAACTGAATGTGAGTTGAACTTCAGGGTTCAACATGGGAGCATCAAATTATGACAAGGGTTTTGAAAACAAAGGTTTTTTTTCAAATGCTCCCTTCGCTTGTTCTAGGGCTGACACTCTCAGGATGTATGAAAGCTTATGTGAAAAGTGTGGGTGGGAATACTGAAGAAGTGCTCACGCGAATCTACCGAACTGATGTCAATACAGCTTGGCAGAGCGTTCTCAATGCCCTAAAAACAAGTCCCCTTGACATTTCAAATCGTGAAAGTGGGTTCATTCGAACTCAATGGATTGATAATACAAGCCATCGAAACTTTATCGATTCAATCGGCACGGGCCAGCGGTATTTGAAAGCCCAGTATCGATTTCGAGTTTCTGTTGCTAAAGGGTTTTATCAAGGCAAACCCTCAGTGAAAGTGGCTGTCCAAAAAGAACAGTTAGTGAAAAATGATGTGCTTGAGGGATGGCGAAGGATTCAAACTGACGCAATCGATGAAACAACCTTGCTCTATCGTATTGGCCGCTTAATTTTTATCCAAATGAAACTTGCACAGATTGAGCAGCAAAAAACTCAAAAAGCGATAGAAGAATTTAGTCTCGACGAGTAACCACGATTAACCATTTAAGATGGTTTCATTTGGAGCGATTTTTTCCAGAAATTCACACGATCCTGAAACTTAAGATCTTTCGGTGATTGAATGCTTGAAATTTTTTCAATCGTCATGACCACTTGTTTAAGGAACTGAGCGTCTTTCTTTTTGTATAAAAGAGGCCGCAAGTAATAGGCTGCTTTTGGTTTGGGTCTTAGGTATACCAATGTCTTGAGTGCGCGTTGTGGAACCCACTGCGCTTTTCCTTTGTGATAGTTTTTGGGATCATGAAGTGTTCGGATTAAAGCCCTCACTGAAC
>CAYLWK010000172.1:0-3482 GCA_964387255.1 uncultured Oligoflexia bacterium | reverse complement strand
AACAACAATCATTGACCAGGAAGTCAAGGAAGCTCACCCTCGGGTCAACACTCAAACGCGTCAAGACCGTCGATGGACTCCTCATCAATACCTTCAGTCTATTAGATTCGATCCCACCGACTACATTACTGTCTCAGCAAATCCACTACGCGATGCAAACAAAGTCTATCGAAATGAAAATGATGGTATTGGAAAACCTTTACCGGGCCGTAGCGCATTTGACCCACGCCGCCTCAACCTCACTCAAGATGACCTTCAGCATCTTGTTGAAACATCGATTCTTAATGGAGAGCCGGTTTGGTTTGGCGCAGATATTCGTAAAGCAAAAGACCTCGACCGAGGCATTCTTCATCCTGACTTGGAGCATGAACAGTCTCTTTATCATTTAGATGGCACTGAAAAACCTAAAGCGCACCCTTCGAAAGTTTTACGCTGGCTTCGTATCCATCGACCCACACATGCCATGGCCATTGTAGGAATTGATCGACCGAATCCTTCAAAAAAAATTATCAAATTTAAAGTTGAAAATTCTTGGGGACCACGAGGTGATCAAGGCTTCCTTCACATGTACCGCGAGTGGTTTGAAGAACATGTTTATGAAATCGTGATTCATAAAGCATTCCTGACTGAAGAGCAGCTCAGAATTTGGCATGGACCCACTGAAGTGATCCCTGAAAATGAGACGTTTTACTGACCTCTCTGGCTTTCAATGACTGTCTCGACCTCAGTCTGAAACACAGAATGACTTTTGAATAATTTTTTAACTCCTCTCGAATAGGAGCCGGCTGCACTTCCAGCCGAAATATTAAGGAGCTGGCTCGCTTTCGAGACTCCAATCTCTTTACTCAAAACCATTTCAATCACTCTATATTCAGAGGGAGCAACATGCTTTTGAATCCACTCTAAAGTGATCTCCTTTCTTTTAAATATGGCTCTAAGAGCAGTTGATAAAATCTCACCCCTCTTTCTAAGCGTGAAACGACTCAAGTTTTCTAAAAGCAAAATATGCTTCTGATAAAGCGGGTCACTCACCAAAGTCGCTTGTCTTTCTTCTACTTTCTCTTTCTTTTGCGCTTCCTTTTGTTTTTGTTCTATTTGGAACTGCCTGTTCGTAGACCAGTGCCATTTTTCGATAGCTTCACTCAGTGGCTCAATAAGTGCTTGTGAGAAGTCTTGATGATGATTCACTATTCTCTTCATTACATATCGAATAGTCTCAAACCACCTTCCGGGATCGATCTTCAGATTTCGCATGACTAGACTCAATGACTTTCGCTCTAAAAAATACTCTCTAAAGATGGTTAAGTCTCGCCTAGCATCATTCAAAACTAAATATACTATTTCACTTTCAAATAGAGGCCACTCCTGCAACCGCCTTTCGAGCGTCTCCTCAATCGTCTTCCAGAAGGTCTCATTCGGCAGCTCAGAATACTGTTTTCTGATTCTTCTAAACCTCTCAGAATCTCTACTCTGAAGGACTTTGACTAATACTTTGTTAGCATCTCTACCTAATTCGCTATACTGAGAAGTCTGACGGTCTAGCCAACGATGCATGAGCTTGGTTGCTCGCCCCTTTTCCCATCCGAGTTGATCAGCTGCTTCTACTATAGTAAGCCCATCTACTATGACTGCTTCAACAAGCTCTCTTTCGTTCGTCTTTTCAGAAAACTCAAAATTATCTAAAACCAAAAGTCCAGAATCGACCCACATCTTTAGGACAAAAATTAGAATTTTCTTTCTTTGCGCCACTTTGTCTAAATAAGGACTGAACAGAGCCACCCATGGATATTTTTCAAATAGTTTTTCTTGGGCCTTCTTCCAAGCTCGGTAAGTATCCTTAAAGCTATTTCCTAGTTCAAACCTCTTTGAAGTTGGAGATAAAATGAATGCATTATCTGAACTTAATCTAGGGCCTTCTGTATCAAATAAAAAAAAGCGCTCGATATCGCTGATATCTTTGGGTCGTGCAAGTCTCAGAAACTCAACAAAAATTGCAAATCGCTGACTCACGATAGTCTCTTGATGTACTTTAGCTGCACTCATTGTCGTATTCAGAATCGAATCCAGCTTGGACTCTAGACGCGAAGTTGTTGGGTAACCCATAACATTGACAACCTCTGTAAAATTAAGGCCCTCTTTAACCACGAGAAAAACTTCTCTTTGACTCCCGTCTAGTAGTTGGGTAGCTTCCTCTGGCAATTGCCTGACTTGCTCAATCTTGGACGGAAAAGCACCCGCTCGACTCAGCGGACTCAGAGCGAAAGACTCGAATAAAGATAAAAATGCTCCAGGGAAGACATTTTCTAAATCTTCTAATTCAACACGATTTTGCGTAATATCTTCAACCAATTTCTCACCTATTCCAGTGAGACGTCCAAGAAAGCTACTTTGTTTACCTTTTCTTAAGTTATCTAGTAACTGATCCTTAACAATTACTAGCAAAAGGCTCCCGGAAGAGTGATCTCTAAGTTTAGCAACTAAGGCTTCGCGACTCAGTTCAGGGTAATGCATTTTAAGCTTCACGTATTCAAGCAATAGCTGGACATGAGATACTGTTAAGTCAAGTTTGGCCGCTATTTTACCTAAAGTTCTTTTTAAAACCACGGCTTCAAACACAAGACTTAATTCGGATGGACTGAGCTGAGCTAAACCTAAAATCCACTGACTGGAGGTATTCCCCTCGCTAAAAAATGATCTAGCCGAGTAGGTAGAACTTTGTGACTGATCAGCGTCAAAAAAACGCTTGAATTCACCACTTTTATTTCCTTGTTTTAACTTGGGATCGATCGTTCTTCTCATTAAAACTAGAGGTTCTCGTACAAACTCTTGCCCTTGAGCGTTTAAGCCCCCAGAGTGTCCATTAAAGATCGGAGCGCTTTTTTGAGCAGGCTTTTTCTTGGGAGTTTCTGTGGTGTTTCCAAAGACAGTTTCAGCTGAACCAAGCCATTCATCTGCTGTCACATTCAAAAAATAGCGGGACCTTAAGTTACGATCCTCTCTTACTAGCCTGTTCCTCTGATTAGAGATTAAACTAACCAGCTTGGCTACCTTCGGTTCATCTCTGCCGAGGCGACCTAATTCTGCATTCCAATCTCCAACCATTGAGATTCTATCCTTTTTAAAGTGAAGGGCTCTCCAACTCGGAGAAATAAATACTCCTTCCTCTAGAGATGGATCTCGATTCTTTAAATCGTCCTCCCATTGAAAAATCAAATTTTTATCAGTTTGCATTAATTTCAAGCCGTACAACAAAATTGCCACTTTCTGAGACAGGATCAATTCTTGACTAATCACACGAAAGCCAGACTCTCGAATCAGGATTTCTTCGATCATCGATCTTAATCGCTCCTCACTAGAGATTCCTAATTTGCCTGCAGTATCGCTTAATGAAAGTCCAGATTGGATCATAGTAACAATTTTTCTTTGCTTAGAAGACAAAGCTCGTACCTGCTCTTCAAACATCCAATAAACTTGGGTAACCG
>CAYLWK010000171.1:0-4211 GCA_964387255.1 uncultured Oligoflexia bacterium | reverse complement strand
TTTGCTTTTAGCGGGTAATCGTAAATCGTTCACCAATCAAAGACATTTCTTGATTTTCATCAGTGACTAGAAAATCAAGGCTAAATGAAAGTCCAGGGAGATTGCGGTCATTTGGAATTGGGACCACGATATCCATTTCCCTATTGGTTTGATTGGGAAAATATTGATCCAACGTGAGTGTGCTTGAATTGATTTCTGCAATAAGATTCGTTGTGGGAATCTGAAACTGCGTGATGGGACCCATTCCTTCAATGGTGAGAATGGCAAGCGCATTTCGAAGGTCTGTTGCTTGAGTGGTCACTTTCAGTCGTGCTGAGTTTCCAATCCGAAAGGGTTCTAGAAGCTCAATTTCTGGCGCCTCTGCTCCAGGAGCTGTTTGTGGCGATTTTTTCAAACTGGGCGCGAGTGTCGTGATGACGGCACCATCATCATGAACCACAAACAGACCTGTTTGCTCTGGATGTCCATCTTTTCGAATGGGTACCAGCCCAGTCCCGCGACCATACGTGTAGTCGATTCGGGTGAGTCCATCGACTGGCCCTAGGTTGGTGCGGTGGAGTTCGGTGCCTTGAGCATCGTAAAACGTCATATGACTGCCATGAAAATGATCTCCAGGATAGCCCACCGCCAGAATCGGGTCGGAGCCCCAAGGGTGGTCTTGGCCATTGATGAAAAAGAATGAAAGTAGAGGCGTAGACGCCGGGAGAGAGCCGTTCAAATGAAGCGCTCCAAACTCATTATAAATTCCCTCGAGTTGATCCGTTTGATCAATGAATCGGATCGTCACGTCGTCAGAGAAGAGCACATCATCAGTCTCGCTATAAGCGATGAGGGGAACAGATGAACCGAATGATTCAACCTGTTTCACCTGATGAATGATTTTCCCCGCCGGTCTATTGATAGATCGGGCATCTTCGATACACTGTCCAGAGACATTTAAATCATAGCCTGAGATTCGTGATTTACTGGCAACAATGACTCTTGCCGTTTGACCATCAAACGAAGTGGTCACAAGGGACTTTCCGAAATAGGGGTTGTCAAATTCGCTCACATGACAAATATAAGTTGCAGTTGACGCAGTTCCATCTAGGTCAATACGGAAAAAGCCAACTTCACCATTAAGAGTATGATCAATGATATAGTAAAGCTGTCCGGAGCTGTCTTTAACAACATCATGGGATGTTCCTAAGTTAAGAAAAGGCCTAGAAGCACCTCCGCCTCCGCCACCCGTTACAGATTCTCCATAGTTCGCCTTAAAAATTCCAATTCCAGTCCATTCAAAAGTAGCTTGATTTTGAGTGATGAGGATTTCATCCACATAGAGCGTTCCGGAGCCCCCGTCTCCGGGCGCAGTGTAATTGAGGTACAAGCGCCCTTGATCAATCACAAATGAAAGGCTGAGACCTAGAAAACATAAGCCATTCGACCATGATGCGTGCTTTTCACCAAGGAATGTCTTGCTTCCATCGCTCTCTTGGCGATAAAGCCGTATGACACCCCTTCGATTGTCATAATATGGATCTGAGATGGCGTAGATCAAGTCACCTTGATACTCGATATAAGCATAGGACAATCTGTTGGAACCTGGAATAGTCTCAACCTGGTAGTGCATTTCTGATTGAACCGCCATTACTTCACTGGTCATGAGCATTGGAACAAGCATCATTAAAATGGCTACACCTTTAGGTTTGGGAACGATCTGAAAAAACCTTTTGAAATTTAAAAGAGTCATTTTTTTCTCCTCAGTTTGAGTCGTGCAGGTCTGAACTTAGTGAAAACAGAAACAATAAGGTACTCTTCAAGACTGACAAATCAGACGCGCTAAGTTGCTGAAATTATAATTAAAAGCATTTTTTAGATTTTGAGTCAGATGAGTTAATAAAAAAAGCAGTATTATTAGGAGCTTAGGGCCCCTGTCTGTCCGATTTTAGGGTCAAACTGTCCGAAGAAACCCATCTGGGATCTTTATTTTCCGTCATTTTTATCTGGATGCGAGGGTTCTGTGGAGGGGGGGGTTCGGGATTTTTCCACCAAGAGAGTCCACCGAGTGATTTGAAACTGAACCTCTTGATGCAACGGAACTAAAGCTGAATCAAAGAAATGCTGAATCTCAATGCCGGCGCTTTGAAGCTGAAGTGCTTTCTCAAACTCAAACTGCACTTCCACCTGAACTTGTTCCAACAGCGTTTCAATTTCTTGAAGTTCATTTGAGTTTCTCAATTGCTGAGGCTTTAAGTTTCGAAGCGTTTGATTGATTTCATTAAGCCGTTCATAACTTTGGCTAAGAGCGATGAGTTGCCACTGAGCTAAGGTTTGAGAAGGATCAATGATCTGCGTTTGAAGGGCCGTTTCTATCCAAAGCCAAGCGGCTCCTGCTGGGATCGAAGGCAGAAGGGTTTGAGTTGAAGGGATCACACGATGATGGACTTGTCTTCGTGCCCAGCGAGTGGGTACCGATCGATAGAGTTGTCGATGCAATCTGCGGTAGCGCTGAACGAGCTTTTGCGCTTGAGGCGAAATTCGATGACCCAGTTGGCTTCCTAGTTTCTTAGTGAGCTCTTTTAAATTTGACCAAAAGCCAATTGCTTTCATACCACCTTTTGCCATTGAAATTAAAAGCCACGAGGCAACAATCCTCTCGGCGGTTTGGAGTGATGGAGACTGAATCTCTTGATTGGCTTGAGCTTCAAGCCGTTTTTGAAAACGACTGTTTCTTTCAAGTGCTTGAGTGATTGATTGAATCGGTCTCCAGTTTTTTGGATTGGTTAAAAACTGTCTTGATAAAAATTCAAGGTAAAAGCGATTAAGGTCTTTTGGGCTAAAGTGAGACAAAATTTCAGCAATTCCCTCGGCATCAGACTGAATTAAATCTATGAGCATTTTTCTTACAGGCTGAGAGGTTTCTGGATTCTGCACGACATCATGGAGTTTACGGGTTCTTTCTAGAAATTCTTGAAACGCTGACTGGAATTCTAAAGCTTTAAAATCACTGGCTAATGGGATCGGTTCTGCATCCAAAAGAACATAGGCTTCAAGCTGACTTTCGTAAGCGTCTAAAAGAACCATCAAATCGATGATTTCATCTTCCAATAAAGGTTCCTCTAAAGAGCGAAGTAAACCAAGGACCGAAAAGGCAAGTTGCGTAGGTGAGTGAAGGTAATGGCCTTGATGAGCGGTGATTAAAAGACGGTTTTTCTGTCGTAGAAAATCCTGCTCTTGCTCCTGAGCTAAAAACTCACCAAAATTTTGAACGTTCTTAGCTGCTGCCTTGGTCGCCCATGATTCAATCAGCTCGTCTGCCTCAGGTCCGTAATGAGTCGTCCCTTCAAATTCACCTCGTTGAATCAAAGAACGAAGTTTAAATCGAGTGTAAGGACGGTCAACATGAGACGATTCCATTGTTTCAGACTGCTCGAGATGAGGCATTAACTCTTTTGAGAGTGAAACTCGTAGAAGATGAATCTGATTGCCTAATTTTCTTTTTTCAGCTTGAAAACCAACTGACTTTGGATCGATCGAATCCATTTTTTCATAAAAAGCTTCTTCTAGCTGAGTCATATTTTCTTCATAGGCTTGGATCGATTTTTGAATGGGATAAATCATGAAAAAGAAAAGCTTATAAGTAGCTTGAATCACTTTTTTGGCTAGGATTAATCGACGGAACCGAAACTCCTCAAACTCAGATGGCATTTGATCCAGTTTCTCAATCGCTTGATAAAGCTCCTGATGGAATTCATTTCGGTGCATTCGATTGATTAAATCGAAAATAAACTGATCGGTATAAGTAGTTAAAAGCCCACTTGCTAGTAAACCAAGCACATTCCAACGAGTGCCTTTTAAAATCCATCGGCCACGAGAGGCCCAGCGGGCAGCCGAGGAGGTTGCTGAGACTGCGCCCACACTTGTCGCCCAAGCAAGCGAGGTTGAAAGAAGACGATCTATAGACTCATCACTTGCATCGTAGACCGGTGTTTCCTGAGTAAGCTCTGGCAAAAAAGTAAAAGGAGCTGGAGGTGCTTGGGCGAGCACTTGAGATTCATGGGTATGACGAGCAATCGATTTTCCTGCAAGAAGCCCTAACGAGGGGAAGAGCTGAGAAAGCAACAAGGCTCCATGTCGTGTTGCTTCAGGTTTGATTCTACGAGTGAGTGCTGTGGTAAGAATGGTCGTGAGCACCCCGGAAGCCATGCCTAATTGTGCTCCATTTTGAA
>CAYLWK010000170.1:0-4709 GCA_964387255.1 uncultured Oligoflexia bacterium | reverse complement strand
TATTAGCTTGGTAGTGGATACGTTGATTGCAAGTAAGGATTGGGAAAAAGCTAATCAAATTTCAGCACAATTTAGTCAAGTTGCAAGTGTGAGAAAAGCAGGTTTTGATAAGCGTCTAGGCAAAGTAAAAGCTGATACCCACTATAAAGTCACTGAGGCTTATTACAATGAAAAAGAGTATGATAAAGTTTTATCTTTCTCTAAAAAGCATGAAAAAGTCTTTGAAAATTCTCATCGCGAACTCGATTGGCTTAACTTGGTGGCTCGATCAGCCGTTAGCCTTAAAAAGCCTGGCTTAGCAACTCAGTACCTCTCTCAAATTATTAGGAAAGGACAAGGAACCCATTATCACTTAGATGCGTTACTTTTACGATCTCAGATACATGAAGATGAGCTTAATTTCGAAAGAGCTAAAAATGACATAGCTTACTATTTAAAAATCATTCAAGACAAGAAACTAAAAGCAAAAGTCACTGCGAAAGAAGTAGCACGTTTATACAAGAAGTATGCATTTTTAAGTTGGATCCAATCGGATTTTGCATCTTTAGCGTTTGTTGTAAAGAATGATTTGTTTTGTAAAAGCTACCCTAGTGATTGCAATCAATATGATGCTTTAGTGCAGTTTCATAGTATCGAGAACAAATTGGCTAATAAAGGTCGAAATATTGCATCAAATAAAACATTTGAAGAAGATGATGACGCAGCTAAGACGCTTTGGGCTCTGATTTCTCTTGAGCAAAGTATAGGGACCTGGAAAAGGGGAGCGATCGATAAAAAATTAAAAACTATCGAAGTCATTGGAAATGGATGGTCAGCTTTGGACCCGCTGGTAGCTTTTTCACTTATTGGAAAAGTTATCAAGAGAGTTCCAGAGAGTTTTCAATATTTAAGAGAATATATCAAACAGAATGTGAAAGTTGCTGCTGATCAAAGAGTCATTAAGCAGCGACTAGATTTTATTCAAAAGGCGGAAAGTTCAGCAACACAATTAATTGCTTCTCTTCCATGGATAGAAGTTCATAAAAAGATATTGCTAGAAGTTGCGGGAATGTACGAAGATCTTTCAGAAGACATCTTGGATTTGGCAAAGGTTGAAGGAACTTCCTCAGAAGATGCTGCCGCAATAGAGCAAACTATGGTCGAAATCACTCAACCATTTGTTGAAGTGAGTGAGAAGCTTCGTGCTCAAGCTGCTCAGATTGACCTAAAAGAAAACTTAGCAACAATTGACCTCACAATTCTCTCCCGAATAGATCCAGATGGAAACTGGATCGGCGGTGGGAAATCAATGCCAAATCGCCTAAAAGGCACCTTTTACAAATCACTTCAAAAAGGAAATATTGTCAAAGCTACCTATCTTATTCAGTTGGGTGAAGAGAAAAAATGGATCTCTTCAGATGTTCTTACAGCAATGAGAGCTGTCATCCTTGGCCAGATCGGAGCAAAGGCTGAGGCAGTGATGGAAATGAAGAAAATAGGAAAAGAAGATTTGGTGATTCCTTCCGGGATTCTTGGAGGAGGAAGTCAAACATGAGAAATCTTTTTAGTTTTATAGCTATGGTTGTCATTTTAATAGGGCTTGATGCAAGCGCTCAAGAAGCAACAGATCAATACTACTTGGATCAAGAGGAAAAGCGTCAGGAAAAGCTCAATTTTGAAGGTGGTGTTGTGGAAGGACTTGATAAAAGTCGGCAAGGATTAGGAACTGTTACCAGTAAAGAAAAGGCAAGAGGACGAAAAGCGCTTTATCAGAAGTTAATGTCTTTTGAGGCCGAAATTGATGAAACTTTAAGGGATATTGGATATTAAGATCATGAAACAGAGTGGATACTTAGTACGATTAAAACTAGATGATGTCATTAAGACTGATATCTGGACTACTGAGAAACCCATGGGATTGGGCTATGGGCTGCCCTATCGTTTGTATTCTAAAGATAATCGCGTCTATATCCAACATAAAGAAGGAAAAGTTTGGGAGATAAAGGAAAGTCAAATCAGTGAGAAATCTCCGATTCTTATTCCGAACTTTAAGGAGTCATTAAAAGAGGATGTATTCTTACGTCTTGAGCGAATTGACTCAAGTCAGCCTTTCTATAGAAAATCTAGCGATCAACTTGGACCTTTGGCCATCGTAGAAAGGTCAGGGCGCTGGATACATAACTCACATATTATCCGGTCTACATTTATCGGAAAGTTTAGAGACGAAAAGCTTTTTAAGATAAAGCGAACTCGCGAGGGAGTTCAGATTAAGCCTCTTGTGTCCAACCTGATTTTAAATGGAAAAACACTACAAGGCTTTGTGACTCTGTCAAATTTAGAACTAAGAAGTTCAGTTCTTCGGTACAAATCGACCCAGTGGTCTTTTCAGATACAAAATCCAAAGATTATTGGTAGGCTCCCAGCAAGAAGGCTAAAGAAAGAACAAGATCAGATTGATTTTGGAAAGGCTTTAGGATTCACCACGATATTTACTTCTATTGCTATTTTAATCACGTTGATCAGTGGCGATATCATGGAGTCAAAAGAGAACGAAATAAAAGAAGAGGATTTTGCAAAGATTGTTTTGCCTAAGCGAGTTAAGACGGAAATAAAGAAGAAAGAAGAGTCCGAGAAACTGAAAGATGCTCCTATTGAGACTGAGAAAAAACAGGTCCAGACAAAAGTAGACGAGAAAGTAGTCAATAAAGACTCAAGGCAAAGGACGATTCAGCCAGATCAGAAGGTCAAACCTGTTGAGAATACCGAGGTAGCTTCAAGAAAAAGAACGCAAGCGAAGCCAACTCAAGACAATAAGAAAATAGTAGGCACTAAGAGGGTAGTGAAGAAGAAAAAGCCAGTTTCGCAAGCCGTGATTAAAGCAAAGAAGCTGAAATCGTCACTAAGCGGACTGATCGGGAATAAAAACTCACTACTGTTATCTAGATCAAATCAAATTCGAGGAAAAAGTCCAAACGATCATGGTGGAAAGGTTCCTGGAGTTAAGGCTAAGTCAAAACTTTCAGCGGCTCCATTAACCAGAGTGTATGATGAGCAGAATGTAGAGGTGGGCTATTCAGACGGTGGAGGAGATGCAGGAGGATCAGGAGTTAGCTATCGATCAGGTTATCAAGGAACAGCTAGAGTGGGTTCTGGGAAATCATTTGTTTCTATCGGAAATGGAGGATTTTCAGGTCGAATGCAAGGCAGTGGACTCACCAAAAAAGAAGTCTTCAAAGTCATTAATGATAATATCACTGAAGTCAGAAACTGTTATGAGAAAGCAATTTTACGTTTACCTAACACTGAAGGAAAATTAGTTCTTGGATTTACAATTGGTCAGTCTGGAAATGTAGGTAGAATTAAAGTAGTTGAATCTTCAATAAAAGATAAACCAATTCATCAATGCATTATGAGAAGGTTGTCTAGTTGGAAGTTTCCAAGGCCTAAAGGTAATACGAATGTAGATGTACAGTATCCATTTATCTTTAGGCGTTTATAGGGATTTTTAGGGGGCTAGAAATGAATAGAAAGCAAATACACACACTAGGACTTGGTCTATTAGTCTTCATATTGTGTGAACATGGAATTGAAACATCCTTTGCTCAGAATCGATCAGATCGATCTAAACCTCAGAAGCTAGATGTGAAAAATTTAAAGAAGCGTTATTGGAGTGAAAAAGAAGAGTACGACGTTGTTCAGAATAGAGCATTTACCAAGGAGAATCGATTTGAGCTTCATGCGTTTGGAGGATTTGTTCTCAGTGACCCATTTTTAAAGGTTTATCAAGTCGGAGGATCATTGAGTTATCATTTTACTGAGTATCTTGGAATATCGGTGCTTTATTTTCAGTATTTTACATCTCCATCGACAGCATCTGATATTTTCACGGAGAGCTTTTCAGTAGGGCCAAAAACAAATCCAGAACAGTCATTTTATGGCGGTGAGCTGAACTGGAATTTAATCTATGGAAAGCGAAACTTACTGGGTGCAGATATTCTCTATTATGACATGCACGTGTTATTTGGAGTGGGTTCCACTCAAACTGCTATCGGATCCCATGTGACTCCAACCCTAGGAGTAGGACAGCAGACTTACTTTTCAGAGCATTTTGCCTTTAGGACTGATTATCGCTTTCATTATTATAAAGACAACTTAGATGGGGCACCTAGAGATAATTTTAGTCATTCGGTTACGATTGGAATTAGTCTGTTTCTTTTTTAGACGGATTAGGGAAGTAGTAAATGGATAGAAGAACTCACTTTAGATATCGCTTTTTAGGGGGCATTTTCAGTGCAATCGCATTGATGATTTTAAGTCCTCAATGGGTCCTTGGGGCACAAAAGCGTTCTAAAGCAGTTTATGCTTGCACGGAGAAAGAAAATTGGAACCTTACCAGTCCCATACCCGCTGCCATGGTCAAAGACTTCATGGCTTATTTGGATGATCCATATGAGTTAAGTCGAGTTTATCGAACAAGCTATTCTCACATGAATGGGACTTCTAGGTCGGTTTTAAAACTTTTTGGACACTATTGGGTTGCAAGAGCTCTTTTTGAAGAGAATCTCTACCACCTGGCATTTCAAAAATTTCAGAAATTAATCTCCGTACCGTTTACTAAAGATTCAGTAGGCATTCAAATGGCAGCCTTGGAGTGTACGGTTAGAATTCAGGATAAAATCACCAGTTTTCGACCGCAGTGGAAAGTCGTTAAAAATGTTCGACAAAATTTT
>CAYLWK010000169.1:0-5284 GCA_964387255.1 uncultured Oligoflexia bacterium | reverse complement strand
TTTATTGGAAGCCACTCGGAGGGCCTTAGGGTTAGCGCTTCCACTCATTGCGAGTTTATTTATTTTTTATTCTTTTTTTAGTGAGTCGATGCCAGAAATGATTGCGTTTAAAAACGCGTCTTTATCAAAAGTCGTGAATAAGCTCACGATGGGAACTGAGGGAATTTTTGGAATTCCTCTCGATGTTTCTGCTACAACCGTTTTTTTATTTGTGCTTTTTGGAACCATGCTCGATCGAGCAGGAGGCGGAAAGTTTTTCATTCAACTTGCATTTAGTTTACTAGGGCGTTTCAAGGGTGGCCCTGCAAAAGCCGCTGTACTTGCAAGTGGTCTTACTGGAATGATTTCAGGCTCTTCGATTGCAAACACTGTGACGACTGGAACATTTACGATTCCGCTGATGAAACGAGCGGGCTACCCGGGCATCAAAGCAGGTGCCGTTGAAATCGCAGCAAGTTCCAATGGCCAGCTCATGCCCCCCATCATGGGAGCTGCTGCCTTCATCATTGCAGAATATTGTGGACTCACTTATTTTGAAGTCGTGCGAGCTGCGGCTATCCCGGCGCTGGTTGCCTATGTTGCCTTGATTTACATCACTCATTTAGAAGCTTCTAAGCTAGGTTTAAAAGGCCTTCCGAAAAAAGACCTTCCTCCGTTTTTCGACACGCTTCGAAGAGGGCTCCACTTCTTAATTCCTTTGGGGTTTCTACTGTATCAACTTATGATTTTACGTCGATCCGCACAGCTTTCAGCTTATTATGCGATTGTCGCACTTGCGGTGCTCATGATCTTTCATGAGATTTCAAAACAGCCTTCTCAAGGTAGGGCGACATTCCGTCGTTTCCAAAAGGGTGCTTGGCAGGGGCTAAAAAAGATTGGCTCTGCACTTTCAGCTGGCGGACAGAACATGATGTCGATAGGAGTCGCTGTGGCTGCTGCGGGGATCATCGTGGGTATTGTGACGTTAGGCTTGGGTGGTGTGATCACAGATGTGATTGATAAGCTTTCTCAGGGGAATATCATTCTCATGCTGATCATCACGGCAATTGTGTCATTGATCTTGGGACTTGGGTTACCGACCACAGCCAACTATATCGTGATGGCTTCGCTCACCGCTCCTGCGATCGTGACCTTAGCCGGGGAAAGTGGCTTTGCAGTTCCATTGATTGCGGCACATTTATTTGTGTTTTTCTTTGGCATCTTGGCGGATGTCACGCCTCCTGTGGGGCTTGCAGCTTATGCTGTCTCAGCAATCTCCAAAGAAGATCCCATCAAAACTGGAATCCAAGGGTTTTGGTATGACTCGCGTACGGCTCTTTTACCATTCATGTTTATTTTCAATACGAAACTGCTTCTCATCGGAGTGGAGTCGATTTGGCAAGGAGTCGTGATTTTTGTGACTGCCGTGATTGCCATGTTTGCCTTCACCTCGGTTTTACAAAACTGGTTTAAAGCACAGAACCGTTTCTACGAATCGATTTTATTGATTGGTGTCACCGCCCTCATCTTCAGAGTGGATTATTTTGCAAAAGAACTTGGACTTCACTCGTATGCTTGCTACGGCATTGCGATAGGAGTGTATGGGTTTGTGTACCTTCTGCAAACGCTCCGAACCTCAAACTCAAGTGAGACTCAAGTATCGTTGAGCACTTCATCTTAAGTTAACAAGGAGACTTAAATCAAAACGACGTCATGTTGAATTGATCTTTCCAACGCCTTAGCGCTGCAAAGACGGAAACCTCATCATTTTGATCTAGTTGAAACGTTTCACGAAAGGCTGGATCTCTTACTTTTAAAAATGGATTTGTTTCAAGCTCTACGGAAAGCACGGTAGGAACTGTGGGCTGCCCCGCTTCGTGTCGAGCCAACGCTTCCTCCATGCGATTTTTTAACGCCTGGCTTTCATCATCCACCGTCGCAGCAAACTGAGCATTGTCCATCGTGTATTCATGACCACAAAAGATCAATGTCTCTGGGGGGAGCTCAATAATCTTTTTTAAGCTCTCCCACATCTGGCTAGGAGTGCCTTCAAACAGACGACCGCATCCCAGTGAAAAAAGCGTATCTCCACAAAATAAAGCTTCAGGCTCTGGAAAATAAAAGCCAATATGACCAATCGTGTGACCATCTAGTCCAAGCACTTGAGCCTTCACCGACCCAAACTCGAATGAATCGCCATCCCTGAGCCCTTGATCAATTCCAACAATTCGCTCACGGTCTTTTTCAGATCCAATGACTTTGGCGTTCGTCTGATCTTTTAGTTCCTGATTGCCTCCAGTGTGGTCAGGATGATGGTGAGTATTGAGGATATAGTCAAGCTTCCACTGCTTTGCTTCTAAAACCTCTAATACGGGTTTGGCGACCGCAGGATCAATGACCGCTGTTTTTTGCGTTGGGCGATCGTGGATTAAAAAAATATAATTATCCTTAAGTGCAGGAATTTGGACGACTTGAAAATCTTTCATTGCCTTTGAGGCTAACGCATTTTGAGTTGATTTTCATAAGAAATCGCTCAAACTTTAAATCAAGTGGAACTCTAACTAACCTCATTTTAAAGACAATCAACGGGTGGCTTCTTGATGAAGAAAGTCTTTTTATTTCGACACGGACAAACTGACTGGAATAAAAGCGAGCGATTTCATGGACATGCTGACATTGCGTTAAACTCAACTGGCTATGCGCAAGCGAAGCGACTGCTGCCCATCCTCTCAGCTCATCAACTAGAGCTGATCATTTCAAGTGATCTTAAACGCGCTTTCCAAACCGCTCAAACCATCGCTACCCCTCTTTCTATCCCTGTGGAAATGACTCCCGAACTTCGTGAGGCGCATATCGGACAAGCCCAAGGGCTCACACGCCATGAAATCGTAAACCGTTTTGGGGCTTCATTGACGGATCAATGGCGATCCGTGCATCCAAGTCATCTCCATGCGCGATACCCCGACGGAGAGTCAGGTCAAGAAGTCATCGACCGGGTGTTTGGCTTTTTAAACCAAACGCTCCTCACGCGACCAGAAACACGCATTGGCCTTTGTACCCACGGCGGCGTGATTAGGCGCATCATGCAAGCTCTTCTTCCATCGCTTAAACAGGCTGTTCCCATCCCGAATGGCATCGTTTATCTGATTGAATATCATCCTAAGGACCGTCGTTGGAACGTTGCTCACTATTTTGAGATCGTCCAACCAAAATCTCTGCCCTAATCAAACAGACTATCCAGAGATTTTTTTTACGCTCTCAAAAATTAAATCCGAGCCTCAGTTTGGTGAGTCAGAGCAGTTTTTACAGGCCCAAAGCCTTTTCGATGAATGGAAAGCACTCCGTGCGTTTTAAGTGCTTTTTGATGTTGAACCGTGGGATAGCCTTTGTGAGACCGAAACCCATAGTCTGGATACCTCACATCAAACTCGATCATGAGTCGATCGCGAGCAACCTTCGCTAGGATCGAAGCACATCCAATCGAAAGACAATTCAGATCCCCTTTGATCACAGCCTTTAGTTCACAATTTTTTGCTTTGGGGAGAGCTTTTCCATCGATCAATGCAACTTGAGGACTGACGTCAGCAAGCGCTCGCTCCATCGCCAAATAAGACGCATGATAAATATTGAGCTTTTCAATTTCTTCTACCGAAGCATAGGCGATTGAAAATCGCTTCGCCCACGCTTTGATTTTCGGAAAGAGCATTTCACGTTGGGCTTCGCTTAACCGTTTGCTATCTGTGATTTTAATGAGCCACGGATCTGCCTCAAGGTCAATGATCTCTGGAAGCACGACGGCTGCCGCACAAACGGGGCCCGCGATGCATCCTCGCCCCACTTCATCGACCCCCGCACAGTCTTTTGTTGGGTAGCCTAGTTCGATTTCATGATTTAATTTTAAGCGATTCATCAACGAGCCTTAGTTTGACCTGATGGGAGTCATCTGTCAAAGCTCCGTTTGAGAATCTTTTAGTTAACGCTTATTTTCGTTTAGAATCGAGGTCGCGATCAATCTTAGCAGCTTTTCCTTCAAGCGCTCGAAGGTAATAAAGCCGTGATCGTCTCACTTTTCCGGGTGTCACCAGTTCAACTTTTGCAACTTTCGGTGAGTTTTCTTGATAAACTTTTTCAACGCCCACACCATGAGAGATTTTTCTTACAGTGAAAGAACTTCCTTCAGCTTGTCGCTTTCGCTTAATGCAAACCCCTTCAAAAACCTGAATTCGCTCTTTAGAACCTTCTTTAATTCGTTGATGAACTTTAATCGTGTCTCCTGCACGAAAATCTGGAAAATCTTTCCGAATCGTGTCCACTCCAATCGAACTCACAAGGGCTGCAAGTCCCTGGTCCGTCACTGTTCTACCTTTAAATCCACTTTTTGGTTTAAAAATCTTTTTTGTCATTTTCTTCGTCCTCTTTGTTGTTACTCAAACTAAAATTTCATTTTCTCTCAGCTGCTGCAGGCGACGAGTTCTCTTTTTCCGTCCAGCACTCGCCTCACCCAAAAGTCGATCCAAAGTAATCGCAACAGCAGACCGCACAGACAGATGATTGTAATGCTCTTGATTCTCTCGATCAAAAGCGCCTTCAATCGGCTCCAATCGTCGATCCACCTGCTTTAAAAACTCAGGCGCCACGCCCCACCCCGTTCCAAAAACAATCACTCGAGGTCTTGCCAATGGCTTCGTCCCCACTTCCGAGTCTGCTATCGGGCGTTCTTCAGCAATCTCTAACGAAAGGGTATCGTAAGAAGTCAGTTTCGGTGCTTTTGCTGCATCCGTTAAAACCACTTCCGGGCGTTTCTCCCATTTCGTTTGGATCTCAGCGATCACTTGCTCAAATTCTGAAACCAACCGAACCCGCTTGAGTGCTTCTACACGGTCTGGATGGGCCTCAGCACTTGAGTCTGACTGCCAGTGCGCAAGAATTCGCTGCACGACGGTCTGCTGCTCTTCCAACGGGGTGACAATGAAAAATTGCTCTACTCCATATGTCCGAGCGCTACGAGCAATATCATGAATATCCAGGTTCGTCACGGATGTAGTGATGACTTCACCACTTCGATTGACCATCGGATGATGTAAAAGAGCAATAAAAACTGGCGAACTCATGAAGGCAGGATGTAACTGAAAGGACCGAGAACATCAATCGGATTTTCGATTTTCCCAGGCCTCGAAAAGATCTGGGCGCTTTTTCTGGGTAGCTTGAAGGCGTGCTTCCGATCTCCATGCTTGAATTTTCTGATGATCACCGCTGATTAAGACCTCAGGAACCTGCATCCCTTCAAACTCATACGGGCGTGTGT
>CAYLWK010000168.1:0-2749 GCA_964387255.1 uncultured Oligoflexia bacterium | reverse complement strand
TTCTTCTAAAATTGCAAAAATTCAAAATCGATTCTTAAGGGAGCTGGTGCTTCACGGGGCTCTTTCGATCGGGTCTTGGTTACCGATTGCTTTACTTGAGGTTTTTACGGAGCATCAGGTTCTTTGGTCGACTCCCATTGTTAGTTTGATTAGTATTCCGATCATTGGAACCCTGATTTATCCGTTCTACTGTTTCGCAAGTCTCCTAGGTTCTCAAGGAGTGATTGAAAATCTCAAATGGCTTGATCAACTCAGTGCGTGGGTGATTGAATGGCTTTTCCAATTCACTCAAATGATGGGGTTGTGCCAGTCCGTCCAACTATCAACTCAAAAAATCTTGATCATACTTCTTTCACTGGGGTGGTTCCTAGCCACTGCTTTTGGAATTAAGAAACTGTCACGGTTCTTAGTGAGTTTATTGGCCGGCGTTTCATTGATTTTAAAGTTCTCTCACGACGATCAACTCATTCAACTTGATGTGGGACAAGGTGATAGTGCTTTAATTCAATCTCAGTCTCGTTTTTATCTTGTGGATACGGGGTCCTATTGGTCGCTAAGAGATCATGATCTTATTCATCTTAGAATGAACTATGGAATTTCAAAGTTTGACTCTGTGATTCTAACTCACTTGGATGAAGATCACTTTGGAAATCTACGGCGCTGGGTCGATTTGATTTCAATCAATGACATTAGAATGCATCCAGCAGCACTCAAGGAGCGTTTCAATGAAAAGTGGATCCGCTCTCTTCGGGAGAGAAAAATACCGATCCAAACAACATCGTTTTACCAAAATGGACTGGAAGTTCTTCCGCTGATGGGCATTGGAAAAAATTCAAATGACCGTTCACTTGCGGTGACGTATCGCTTCGGATTCTGGGAGTATGTGAACTTAGGAGATGTCACAAAAAAAGGAGAACGACTATTTTTAGAAAAAATCTGGAAACCAACTCAGTCTCCCTGTCGGCTAGTCAAAGTGACTCATCATGGTTCACGGACGTCATCGTCAGAAGCATTTTTGAGTCAGTTCAATCAAGCAGTGATTTCTTCAGGTAGATCGAATCGCTATGGGCATCCTGCTGCGGAAGTGTTGACAAGGCTATCGCAGCTTTCGTTACGAGTGCATCGCACTGATCATGATGGAGATTTAAAAATTAAAGCCAAAACCCAGTGTGAAAATCGTCGTGCTCATGGGAATATTACTCAGTTCAATAGCAACATCTGAGTAATTGAGATAAATCTGCATTGTGTTGGTTGAAGAGTAGGGAAGTTCATACCCTAGTTTTGCTTTTAAGTTTCGGTTAGAAGTTCCAAGGAGTGAAAAAGGTGCATTACTAACCATTCCATAGCCCACCTCAAAGTGAAGCTGATGGCCGCCCCCAAGATCTCCGATTAAAGCCAATCGAGCTTCTGGTCCATAAACGTTTTCGTAACCAAATTCGGAGTTTTCGACGACCATGGAGTTCCCCCACATTCCAAAGATTCCTTTAACTCTCCACAGTGATTTTGGGTTGAATACATAGCCTGTATTTAAATGATAGCCCCAGAATTGAGCGCTCTTATCTGAACTTGCACCAAATGAAGCCACTTGAAAATAAAAGTCTCCCTCGAAATCCCAGGTACGAGGTTGCACAACAGCGCGACCGCCAATTTGCAGGCGAGTAGCGAATTGAGTGAAGGAATTTTGCCCATTCGCTTGCAGCGAGGCTAAACGAGGGTCTGAAAAGCTGACCTGATCAAAACCAAGTGCAGGGGTGAACGTGAACGGTTTTTCTCCACCACGAAAGGGTTCGGTAGGTTCGGGTTGTTCATACGGTTCCGGTTGAGCTTCTTGCGTCATTTCTCGTTGTTGAGGCGGCGGTTGTTTTTCTTGTTGGGGTTCTTGATAAGAAGCCACTGAACGTTGATTTTGGTTTTTTTTACGCTCAGCACGAGCCCAAGCAATCCAACCTGGGTATTTGACTTTGTCGCGTTCCATTTGAATTTTGCCGTTGGGACCGATGGCAATGATTCGAAGGGTGCGACGACTTTTTTTCAAGGGGACAAAAAGTCGAAAATAGCCTTTTGGATTCGTTCGGATTTCACGATTATTCCAAGTCACTCGCCAGCCTGGGCGTTGATAGTGACCGATGAGAACTGCGTGTGGGTAGTGACGTGAGCTTCCTTGAATGGGGCGAAGAACAACTTTGCTGAGACGGGATTTCCATCGGAGTCCAGCAATTCGCTGCCCGGAATATGGACGAATCAATTGCGCAGCTCCAAGTGAGTTCGCGTGACCGTCGTCGCAGATCACGGTAGATCCGATAGCAATTAGTGCTAAGGCTAGCACTCCCCGTAGTGGTTTCATGGTCCCCTGTTATCCTATGTAAATTATAAGGTATTTTCTGGGGTGGGGAAAGTCGGCAGAAGGCCCCAAGTCACAACTTTTTTCATTGAAAATCAATAAGTTGTATAATATCAGACTTTTATGGTAATCTATTAGGGATGTTTCGGGGGGAATTCATGACGCTGCAATGCATTAAAATAGCAGCTCAGCAAGCAAATCCGGTCTTAGTTGGGATCTTCGTGATTTTGATGGGTCTCGTGAGCCAAGGCTGTGAGCGAAAGCGAAGTGGAGAGTCATTTTTACTTGAGTGTAAAATCGGGGCAGATCAGGGAAGGACCATTTCAGGGAGTTGGGAAGTCAGGCCCATTCCCATTGCCTTTCGAGTGACCAATTCATCAAGCTCTAATTTCACACCCAGTGAAATGA
>CAYLWK010000167.1:0-3018 GCA_964387255.1 uncultured Oligoflexia bacterium | reverse complement strand
AAATATTTAAACGATCAAGATAGTTCAATCAAGACGATTTTAGCAAGATGTGTTATTTGAAGAACCAAATAAAAAAAGAAGAAAGCGAATCATTCGATGGAAAATCAACCCGTTTATATCTCACTTGAATTCACGCCGAACCCTAACACTCTAAAATACTCAGTGAATCGAGAGCTGATCCCGTCTGGTGCGGTGAATATGACTTCTCGTCAGGAAGCTGAGGAAAAATCTGAACTCGGTGAGACTCTCTTTGCCATTGAGGGCATTGAAGGTGTGATGATCGGGCGAGACTTTGTCACCATTACCAAGTCAGAAACGGGAGACTGGGACCTAGTCCATAAAAACGCTTCTCAGTCTTTAGAAGCATTTTTAACGCAAGAAGACAAACAGGTCATCAAGCCAGGCGCCTTAGGAACCACCGAAGGGCAAATGGATGAAACTGCTATTAAGATTCGATCATTTTTGGAAAACGAAATTCGACCTGCCGTTGCCATGGACGGAGGCGATATCTCCTTTGAAAAATATGACCAAGGCACGGTCTACGTTCACTTACAGGGTTCTTGCTCTGGTTGCCCAAGCGCAACTGCAACACTAAAGCAAGGAATCGAAGCAAGACTGAAGCAACTCATTCCTGGGGTTAAAGAAGTTGTTGCAGTGGATTAATCGTCTGTCTTTTTCCATCCTTTTTTTGTCGCTGATTTTCGTCACAGCTTGCACGACTTCTCCGACTGGAAGAAAGCAGCTCATCCTTTTATCAGATCACCAGATGAATGTGATGGGCATGGATGCATATGACCAAATGAAGCGACGAGAGAGAAAAAGCACCCACCCCGAAGTCAATCGTTATATTCAGTGTGTGACACATCCCTTGCTCCAAGAGGTGCGAGATCCTACGGGAGTGGACCACTGGGAAGTCACCGTTTTTGAAGACTCAAGTGCGAATGCCTTTGCTCTCCCTGGTGGAAAAATTGGAGTGCACACAGGATTGCTCAAAGTTGCTAGAAATCAACATCAACTTGCCACTGTGATTGGCCATGAAATCGGACACGTCATTGCACGTCATGGCAATGAACGCGTTTCCTCCGCACTGGTCACTCAAATCGGAATGGTCGGCCTCAGCGCCGCGTTGAAAGATCAAAAAAATAAAAATTTGATTCTTGCTGGATTAGGCCTGGGAGCACAAATTGGATACCAACTGCCTCATAGCCGCACTCAGGAATCAGAGGCTGATCAAATTGGCCTGAACCTCATGGCCCGAGCTGGATTTGATCCACGCCAAAGCCCCTTGCTTTGGGAGAATATGAAAAAAGCTTCTCGTGGAAGCCCACCTGAGTTTCTCTCAACGCACCCCGGTCACGACACTCGCATCCGAAGACTTCAAGCACAGGTTCCCGAAGCGATGAAACTTTATCACCATGCTCGAGAATCTCAAAACAAAGCACCCGACTGCCACTCGCCTTAAAAAAACTGTCAGCCCTAAAGCTTCCGTACCACCTTCGACAGGTTATTTTTTTCAGACCCCTCAGAAATGTGCTATCTCTTAGCCTCATGGAAACAGTTAAAATCAAACATTTAGAAGCGATTGAAGTTTTAGATTCCCGAGGATTTCCAACGGTTGAAGTTGAAATGCAAGCCACTTCCGCAGATCGACTTGCTCAAGTAAGAGCCATTGTTCCCTCTGGAGCGTCCACCGGAGAAGGTGAAGCACTGGAGCTTCGCGATGGGGATGAGAAACGTTATTGGGGGAAAGGGGTGCTTCGAGCTGTAAAAAACGTGAATGAAAAAATTGCTCCAGCCATCCTAAAAAAAGAATTTGCAAAACAATCGCTTTTAGACGACTTGATCCGGGAGATTGACGGCACTGAGAATAAGCAAAAACTGGGCGCCAACGCCATACTGGCAGTGAGTCTTGCTTTTTCCAGAGCATCTGCTGAATTGTCGGATCGACCTTTGTTTCAATTTTTAGCTGAAACCTTTGAAACGAAAGCCAACACCCTTCCAGTGCCATTGATGAACATTCTCAACGGCGGTGCTCACGCAGACAATGGTCTGAATTTACAAGAATTTATGATTGTTCCCGTCGGATTTGATCGGTTTCATGACGCACTGAGGGCTGGCTCTGAGGTTTTCCATGCCTTAAAAAAAGGACTTAAAACCAAAGGCTTATCAACATCAGTTGGAGATGAGGGTGGATTTGCTCCGACGTTTTCTGGCGAGCGCCCTCATGAACAAGCTATTGAAGTGATTCTAGAGGCCATTCAAACAGCCGGTTACAAAGCGGGAAAAGAAATTTTTCTAGCGCTCGATTGTGCATCGAGCGAGTTTTGTCAGAAAGACAGTCGTGGGGAGTGGATCTATCAGTTTGAAAACCGCTCGCTCACTTCATCGCAGATGATTCAACTTTATGATGAGTGGCTTGATAGTTTTCCCATTATCTCTATTGAAGATGGACTGTCAGAGCATGATTGGAAGGGCTGGACTGAATTAACCAAAAAGATTGGAAATCATTGTCAACTCGTGGGCGACGACCTTTTTGTGACCAATGCCAAAACGCTCTCCAAGGGAATTAAAAACCAAGCTGGTAATTCTATTCTAATCAAACTCAATCAGATTGGAACTGTCACAGAAACTTTGGAGACGATGAAACTGGCACTCCAATCTAAGTACTCTTGCGTGGTTTCGCATCGAAGTGGTGAAACTGAAGACACTTTCATTGCAGACTTGGCAGTGGCTACCAACTGCGGCCAAATCAAAACTGGGTCACTTTGTCGAACTGATCGCACCGCGAAATACAATCAACTTCTTAGAATTGAAAAAAGATTAGGCAAACAAGCTCGTTTTGCTGCATCCGGCGCTTTTCAAGGGCTGTAGAGATTGATACGCTACTCATGATGGTTTAGGGGGAGACCAAGAATGAGGCGTCGAAAGCCTAGAATCAAAACCAAGCGAACAAGAAGCTCTCAGACCTTAGAAAAACAGACGGTCCGAGCACGGCGCTCACGCTCACGTCTTAGAAAA
>CAYLWK010000166.1:0-5431 GCA_964387255.1 uncultured Oligoflexia bacterium | reverse complement strand
CGATCATGACATAAAGCGCCTCTTCGTTCCCAATCATGGGAGCCACCATGTCGCCCGTGCGGTAAGCCACTCTGATTTTTTCATGATTTTTCGTTTCAAACTCCTTTGAAAAATCAGTTCGAAGCGTCTGGGTGTCAGTTGGAGAGGGTGAAGCCGTGAGACTTACATTTCGATGGTAAATCTTTACCTTCTCAGTTGGCAAAGTGTCGTCGTAGACGGCCATTTTTTCACTTCCACCAATCATGAGTTGCCGAAGCTTTACCGGCGCAATGCGGTTGAGGTGTAAATGAGCAATAAACCGATTGCGATATCTTAAAGTGACATACACAAGGTTTTCAACTTCAACATTGAAGTGATCTACTCCAATGGCAGAGATGGTTTCTGGAAGCTGGCCATTGAGCAAGTCATCTAAAATAGAAAGATCATGGGGGGCTAGGTCCCAAAGGGCATTGGTTTTTTGAAACCCACCAAAATTCACTCGAATAGAGTCGTAGTATTGCAAGCTTCCCAATTCTCCAGAGTGGATTCGATTTCTAAGCGCTCGAACAGCAGGGTGATAGACAAACGTGTGATCCACCATGCCGATACATTTTTTTTCTCGAGCAATGTCAATGAGCCTCTGACAATGCTCTGGACTCTGAGCGACTGGTTTTTCCACGAGTGTGTGGATGCCTTCGCTAAGAAAACACTGAGCAAGGTCAAAATGATTTGCAGGGGGAGTCGCAATGGCAACAGCATCTATGCCAAAGGAAAGTAAATCGGTGTGAACTTCAAGTGTACGAACATAAGGGTGTTGCTGGGCAAGTTTTTGTCTTTGGACTGGATCTGTGTCTACGACACCCACGATCGTCACGTTTGGATGCGAAAGAAGGTTTCTGAGGAGGTTTTTCCCCCAATAGCCGTAGCCAATCAGACCCACTCGCAACTTAGTCGTCACCGTCATTTCCAATCGCTTCTACGGGACATGCTTCAAGCGCCGCTTCACAGCGCTCTTTTTCTTCGTCTGACTCTGGCTGCTTCATGACGTATGAGTACCCATGTTCTTCATTTCGGATGAAATTCTCTGGTGCCTCCGTACGACAGGCATCACAATCGATGCATTGATCATCGACGTAATAGGTTCCTTTGACGTTATCTGACCATTTGTTTTCTTTTTCAGCCATGGACTATGGTTCTACGAAACTCTGAATTTGAGTGTCAATGAAAATCAGTGGCTTTGACGAATCAATTGAAGCGTTTCAATGAGGTCTGCTGATTTATCCTCTTGCTCAAAAAGCGCCTCTAGCGCTTGAATCCAAAGCTTTCTCCAAGCAAGAATTTCAGATCCATTCGGTCTGGTTTTATGAGAGCCAGATTTTTTTAAAACATGCCAGTACTTTTTGACGGATTCATTCAAAGCGTCTTGCCTTTTCCAGTCTTTCTTGAGGGGATAGGAGCCACAAGCTTGAATCCAGTGCTGGGCTTGATTGTTTTGATATAAAAATTGAAGGAGCTGCCAGATTTCTTTTGAAGGTTCATGAATCAGCCACTGCAATTCAAAATTCATCGCCGGTTCTTGAGAATTCAGAGTGGGCATGAGTCCAACCTGCCAAGGGAACGGTAGTTCGGAAGCTTTTTGAGCCAACTCATCTGAGCTTGTGATCCAAAGCGCCGCTTTTTTCTTTTGAAATTGATCAAAACTTTCCTCTTCTTTGAGTCCACCATGAGCCCACTTTTGAGTGTAGATTAAGTCCTGAAGTTGACGTAGACGACTCAAGGTCACTGGATGAGGGTCTCCTTTGCCATTCCAAAGTGCGCTCCCGCTCCAGGCTTCGATCAACCAAAATCCAGTCGGCCCCATCAAGCTCCAAGCAAGTGGAGGTTGATGGGTTTTTTGATGGATGAGCTTTAAGAGTTGCTCAAATCGATGCCAGCGCTGCGGTAGGGGCCCTTTCCACCCACTTTGCTCGAGGAGAGCTTCATTCACTACCAGCACCGGAGCAAAACGTAAAAATGGCAGCGAGTGAAATTGCTCCGCTGTGTCGCGGGACTGATGAATCAAAAAAGGTTTCATGCCTCTTACAAGACGTTGCATTTTTTTAAATTCTAAAGGAGGCAATGAAATCTTCTCTCGGACGAGACTCAGTTGTGCTAGCTCAATCACAGAAAGGTCTGGGAGCTTTTCATCTGACTCAGCCTTTTTTAAAAGAAACTCAGTCGAGTGACGACTGCCTTGAAAAAGAACGTCTACTTTTAGAGAGGCATTTTTTTTTTCAAATTCCACCACGCGTTCATTGATTGCCGTTTGACAGGCTGGGCTTAGTTTGGGGAGCATGATAGTAATAGGAGTCGTGACCACAGCTGCTTGAGATGGAGGCACTCCAAAGCTTGTCAAGAAGATGGTGAAAAAAGCTAGAAATTTAAATAAATGGAAGCAGAAAACTCTAGATGTGAGACTGTAGGGAGCTGGATCAGCAGAAATAAAGCGAAACTTGAAAGGTGTCAGATTTCCACTTTGAAAGGCGCCCGGTCTAAATTTAAGTTTATAAAAAATTGAACGAAGAAACGACATTACCGACAATCTCCATGACACCTAGAATACTAGCAGGTGAGGAGATCGGAGGAAAGGAAAAGCAAGGGAATGGATCAAGTGGTCGTAGTGATAAGTGATTGTCATTTATCTGCAGGACGATTTTATGAAAACAAGTTGAACCCCCATGAAGACTTTAACTTTGATGACGAGTTAGTTGACTTGGTACATCATTTTTCGTCTGGTCATTACGGTAACCGTCACGGGAAAGAGGTCCCGGTAGATCTTTTTATTGCGGGAGATTTTCTTGATTTTTTGAATGTTCCGATTGAGGGAGAGTTTGAAGATAGAGTGACGGAGACTGTTTCTTTGAAAAAGCTTGAAGCAATTTTAAAAGGCCACCCTAAGGTTTGGGCAGCATTTCGAGAGTTTTGTAAGAAACCAAATAAGAAAATTCGCTATCTCATTGGAAATCATGATGCAGATCTCTTTTTTGATTCAGTTCGAAAACGAATCATTCAAGAGTGGGATCCAGACGGGTTGGAAGAATCTAGCAAAGTGGAGTTGATTGCGGATGTCGACCATATCAATTATCCCGGAGGCGTTGAGATTCATCACGGCAATCAGTTTGAGCCAGGCAACGATATGGATTTTAAGAAACCTTTTGTAGAAAAAGGGAAAGATCGTCTCCTCAGTCTTCCATGGGGAAGTGTTTATGTCTTAAAAATTGTCAATCGGCTTAAGTGGGAAAGAGAATACATCAATAAGATTCGACCGATCAAAGCCTTCGTGTTTTTTGGGATTCTCTTCGATCCATTTTTTACAATCAAATATGTTTTTCTTTCAATCTTTTACTTTGTGAGAACTCGATTTTCGTCGCCTTTTCAAAAAGGAGGGGTCTCGAGTGCGATGGATATTTTAGGCGAGGAGTTAAATGTTTTTCAGGATCTAGAACGCCCCGCTCGAAAGATCCTAGATGAAAAAAAAGAGATTAAAACTGTGGTGTTTGGTCACACGCATCGGCCAATGGATAAAATTTACCCCGATGGCAAACAATATATCAATACAGGCACTTGGACGAAGATGATCGATTTAGATTGGAGAGGATTAGGACAGCAGTTTCGTCGAACCTTTGCTTATATTGAAATTAATCAAGGGCAATCCGCCTGTGAGTTAAGGGAGTGGGTGGGGCATCGCGGGCCTCACAAAGCCTTTGGTCGCTAACTACGCCTGACCAAAAAAAAGCTCGCTCCTTTATAGGTAGGTCCGTGGGAGAAGCACTTAGCGATGAGCTGCTTGATTTGCAAATTGTGCGAGTGCCACGTCTTTTTTTGTGATTCCGCCTGCATCGTGGGTCGTGAGTTCAATTTTGACCGTGTGATACACATTAAACCACTCAGGATGATGCTGCTCAGACTCTGCATAAAGCGCAACTTCACTCATAAATCCAAATGCTTTTTTAAAGTCTTTAAATTGGAATTTTTTTTCAAGCTTTCCGGATTCGTTCAATCCCCATCCAGGAAGGTCAGATAATGCCTTTTTAAGTTCAGTATCGTCGAGAGTTTTGGACATCTTTTTCGCCTCCAATGCGTAGGAGTCGTATCGCAAGGTGCCAAGAAATTCAATCCTACGACCAATTTTCAAATAGGCGGCTGAAAAGTTCTATGAAAGGCTCTCGAAGGAGGTGATGATATTAATTATTCAATAAATGCTTGTATTGAATTTTGATTGTATCTAACCCCTCTAATTGAGCGGTCCCATTAAGTTGAAAGATGAATCCAGAAATGGGTCGCATATCAAATGGGTAGGTGATGGAATTGATGTTTTCTCGGTATCCGAGGTAACTCCAACCATCCACTGAGTCTCGTGGAATGATCACAGGTTGGTTCACATCTCCATCGATGTATTTTGTCACTACAATTTCTTGATTGAGGTCAGGCTCTGGGTTGACAGCAACAAATTCTGTCACGAATTGCAGAAGCGTTTGCTCTAGTTGACTTCCGATACCTTCTAAAACACTTCGGATGTTCTGTGCAATAGGTCGTCTACAGATATTAAATTGGTTTGAGATCTGTCCATTGAATCGATCTGCCATGTTTAAATAACGCTCACCACGTCTTGACGTTGCGCCTAAACAGTCGGTTGTTTGGTTGGGAGCCACAATCGAAAATAATCTAAAGTCAGCTGTTTTACCTGATTGAGTTAGATTTTGAAAGCGCTGTTCGTAGTCTGAAAAAGTTTGCGTAGGCACACCGGGGCAAGGGACCGTACGTCCATCTGAACGTCTACAGTACGTATAATCAGAAGTATCATCACCGTTACTCATCACAATCACGACAGCGATGGCTCCAGGTCTTAAGAACCCTGTTTGATTCAGCGTTGAATTGAGAGCAGTGTCGATTCGTTTAAAACCTTCTTCATGAGATCGTGCTTGATTGCTCACTTGGTTTCTTTGTAAAAAACGAATAAAATTCCACGGCTCAATGAAAAACTGAGCTGGAATACTTAGTCCTGGCATATTAGGAGTCACGCCCGGGAAAAGAGGCTTCCAACCTTGTCGGCCATTGAGTGCCCAGTTGCCATCATATTTAGAAGTGACAATCTGAATGGGTGTTGGGATTGTTCCAGTGAGGGGGAGTGCTGTAAAATGATAGTCCCAACCACGGCCTTCAATCCGCTCTAAGAAGCTAGGAATTTCTTGAGACACTTCGTCAAAAGACTCTAACATGGAGCCTGTATCGTCTTGCACCAGCAAGATATCCACCGCCGGTGGAATGAAAAAAGATCCGGGCGCTGTCGTTCTAGCTGAATCAAATACTTGTCGGAAGGTCGTCTCACCGCAGGCAGTCACTATGAACAGGAATCCTGTGAGAAGGATCTTTGTCGTCAAAGTTTTGACAAGGTGATTAGGTTTTTTCTTTT
>CAYLWK010000165.1:0-4327 GCA_964387255.1 uncultured Oligoflexia bacterium | reverse complement strand
TTTCCCAGGAACGATCGTGTTTCCAATCTTTAACAAGAATAATCCGAACGAAGATTATGGTCGTGTTGAATTTGGAAGAACAATTTCAGGTAATAAAACCTACATTGCACTCGATGTGCGTGTTGCTCAGATTGTTGATGCTAACATTCAAAGCGCTCGACTCCCTAATGGAAATCAAATTCCAGGTGTTTTATCTGATTCAGATGTTTACTCTTTGGAACTGGGTGAAAACACAGGTTCTTTCGTTTACCTTGGCATTGGCCCTCAACTTGGATTCTTAGGGGCGGCAGTGAATATCGAACAGTTTGATACCTTTGCACAAAACCAGATTCAGAACTTCAATATCTTCCCAACGTTTCGAATTTCAGATGACATCGCAGGTTACGCGGGAGCTTATTTTGGCCAAGACGAAGGAACTAGCGGACTCGCATTTTTTGTCGACTTGCTTCCACTCATCGAAAAGCACATCGAAAATGAAAATGTAACTAATTTACGTGCTCGTCGGAATTTAAACGAAGAAAGCTTTAATGGTCTCAATGGAGATCAGCACCTCCTACGCGCTTTATCAACGCCAGTAGTGATTACAAAAGGCCCAGGTCGTCTTGAACGTCATAATCAACGTGAAGTCAGACAAGAGACACCACGCTTTGTCGTGAAACAAAAGAAGCGTAAAGATTACTCAAAAGATGAACTAGCGATTGGAAAGAAAGCGAAAAAATTCATCGAGCGACTCCAAGATCATGAAAGCCAACTTCGACCAAAGTCTTATGACCGAAACGAGCTTCATAAACTTGAGACGCTTCGCAGAAATTTAGGTCGAGCTATTTAAAGGTTTCGATTCTAGTTTTACACATCCTTTTGATAAAAAGGTGATGTGACAAAAATAAAAAAGCCTCGTAGGTGCACATCACTTACGAGGCTTTTTCTTTTAGCCGCACTGATAAAGTGCCATTGATTTATCGGCTGAATCAACCCTTCTTATGTCATAATTGAATCAGCATCGAAGGGTTCATTTTTTTCAATCTGATCCACTACAAACTTCCAATCGACAACTTTTAAATAATCAATCAGATAGTTCTTCCGGTCATTTTGATAATCTAAGTAATAGGCGTGCTCCCAAACATCACATGTAAGGACCGGGATTTCACCATTGCGAACAGGATTATCTGCGTCTTTCCCTTGACTGATCTTAAGTTTCTTCTCTCCCGGCTTGTGAGTGACCCAAACCCAGCCAGATCCAAACAAGGACGTCCCTGCTTGCACAAACTCAGAAGCAAATTTCTCTTTTGACCCAAACGAAGACTCAATACACTGATCTAAAATAGGTATCTTCTCGATTGAGGTTCTTTTTGACTTCGGGGCCAAACAAAACCAATAAAAGGTGTGATTCCAAGCCTGAGCAGCTTGATTGAATAGTTTTCCATCAGATTTTTTCAATACCTTACTCAATGTTTGATTTTTGAGTTCACTTTCTTTCAGTAATTCATTCAACGTAGTGATGTATTTTTGATGATGCTTTCCGTAATGATAGTGAAATGTCTTTTCTGACACGAAGTCACTGAGTTCATTTTCTTTATAAGGCAACGTGGGTAGTTGATAAGTCTTAGACATTGTCAGACTCCTTTCTTAACGCCAACATTATTATTCTCTCGCGTTTTTCTTAATGACCAACAGCTTAACAATCCTGCTGACTCGATTCAATGAACCCATCTCGTTCAGTATTGATTGTTTTTTTATTTTTTATGAATTTTTGTGACTTCAGAAGCTCTACTCCAATCTATCCTCCGGAGAACTAAAATAAAGCTTCCCTTTAAATTGAAACTAAAAAATGTAAGACTTATACACAATCAGATGAAGGCAATCAAACCTGAAAGGTTTAGGCAAGTTTGTTCGAGAGACCTCTTACTAGCTTAAAGGAGTTGATAGACAGTATGTTGTTTCCATTATTTTTTATTGTGATTGGGCTAAGTGCATTTTTAATCTCGTTTTGGATTTATCAGGCTATGACTGGACAAAATCTCTTTCCAACCACTTTGAAAGAGTGCTTAAAGCCAAAGTCACTCGGTGTTCTCATTGGCGCTGTGGCTATCAGTGGACTCTACTATTTTTACTTGTATGAATTAAACCTTCGATATGGCACAACCCGCCTTTGGGTGAATGCCCTGGGGTTGAGTTTTTTCCAAGCAATTCTAGGTGTATTGATCTTCGGCATCTCAAAGTACAAATCATCTCAGATTGATCTAAGAAAAATCGGGAGCGTGTTTACAAGCCATCTTTTCTTTGGAGTTTTGATTTCATTAGCCTTGATCGTTGGGCTGGATTTTTCAGTGACTTATTTAGAACCTCAACTCACCTCAAAATCGCAATCAATTTTCTCTAGCCTCTTAGTGATTGGGATTTACTTAGTCCTCAGCGGAGTCATTGTCTTTACTCGCCTAAAACCTCCGAAGAATTAGTGCTAAAGGATCAAGCTGTGGGTTGCCAAGTGTCGCTCCAAAAAAGGGTCCATGCCATCTGCACAAGGACTGGCCCTAAAAAAAGTCCCACCACCCCGAGCGTGCTGACACCGCCAAAGACTGCCAAAAGCGCTAACATAGGGTGCATTTTTGAACTCCCTTGATTCATCACATAAATTCGAATGAGATTATCCGACAGTCCAACCGTTAAACCGGTGACACCTAAAAACACCAAACCACTGAGCCAGTCCACTGAAAATGCTTCATAGGCAGCTAGTGTTAGAATTACGGGGGCCGTGCCCACGAGCGGAACAAATGAAAGAAAGAAGGTGAATACGAATGCAAGAAGCTTATAAGGAAGGCTAAACAATGCCATCAAACTCACTAAAAGAAATGCTTGAATCAAGCCGACAAGCACAGACCCAAGAAACACTGCTTCACAAGAACCGAGATAGGCGTTTTTTAACTCTTGAAAAAGCTTTTTATTTTTAAGGCGCTTTTCTATGGCTCGGCTCATCGTCGAGGCCTCAATAAGCCCAAAAAATAGACCAAAGAAAAATACGACCACTTTAATCGATAGTGCTGGAATATTTTTAGCTGCATTTTTTAACCAATTTAAAAGTAAGGTTGCAGCTTGGACAAATTGTTTTTTCATTTGATTTCGAATACTGAGTTGAGAAAAATAGGTTGCCTCAGCAAGCCAGGTAACACTCTCTTCAAAATAGCTTTGAACCTTCTCGGTTAAATTAAAAGAGTCATTGTCAGCGGATGATTCCTGATAGCCAGATTTGAACTCTTTTTGATTTTGACTAGATGCACTTGATGTATTTTGGGAGGTTTGTTTCGCATCTGAGGACTGAGACTGCTCTTTGAGTGAAGAGAGCGTTGTGTTTGCCACTTTTGAAAGGCTTGAATAAAGAAACCCTCCAATACCAAGACCCACTCCGATCATGAGCATCGCAACACACAAAGTAATGACACTCGAGGCTAATTTTTTTCTATTTTTATAAAATGAAGTCGCATGGACTTTTCGATAAATGACACTGGCTATCGCGAGCCCCAGCAAGGCAGATGCTAGGTACTCCTGAAATATCACCAACAAACTTAGAATCGAAAACCACACCAGACCACTTTTAAGTTGAATCATAGCGCAGATTGTACCAAAGTTTAATGGTTTCGAAAGTACAGAGTTTTTAAGTTAACTATTATCTAAAAAGGCATGTAACCCAAACAAGTAAAGCTAAACTACAGTCGAGTGGTCTCCCGTTAAGGTAAAGAGGCATGTTAAAATAAATAAAATAATAATGATAAAAAAAATAAAAGAAACCTAGAAACCCTCTAACTCTCAAGACAAAAGGCTCCTTATGACTCAACGAACTTCCAAAACAGCATCTTCAGCCCTAAAAATCAAAATCCAGCCTCGAGCTCGAGACATTGGCGGGGGGTTTCAGGTACGACGGGCTTTGCCGTTTCGAGAGAAAAGAATGGTGGGACCGTTTGTTTTTTGGGACCACATGGGCCCATCGAATGTGAGCCAAAAGGATCCTCTGGTTGTAAGAGCGCATCCACATATTGGTTTGTCGACACTTACTTATCTTTTTTCTGGCGAAATTCTTCATCGAGATAGCTTGGGCAATGAAACCTGGATTCGCCCTGGAGAAGTGAATTGGATGACTGCTGGCGAAGGCATTGTGCATAGTGAACGTTCTCATCCAAAACAAGCGGCTTTGCTTGAGGGGATTCAGCTTTGGGTAGCCCTCCCAAAGGAGAAAGAAGAGATTTCACCCAGCTTTCACCATTTTAAAACTCACCAATTACCAACTGTGCAATGGCAAACGATGGAACTTAAACTCATTGCTGGATCTTTTCAA
>CAYLWK010000164.1:0-5464 GCA_964387255.1 uncultured Oligoflexia bacterium | reverse complement strand
AAGGGGGCAACTTGAAACAAAAGAAACCAGTCATTCATAAAAATAGGCATCTTCGCATCTCTCAGTGGAGCACTTGGCGACGGCGGACTTGGGAGATTCTAGAAGTCTGTGCGCCAGGTGATCGTATCAGCCAAGCGGTAGACACCTTCATCATCCTTTTAATTTTTCTCAACATTGCAGTACTCAGCTTAGAGACAGTGAGTTCGATTCATGAAAAATGGCATTCTGAGTTTTTTAAGTTTGAACTTTTCTCTGTGGGCATTTTCACCTTCGAGTACGTTCTGCGTCTTTGGAGCTGCATTACGAACCCAAAATACTCTCACTGGCTCCGGGGTCGACTTCGCTACCTTATCTCTCCACTAGCGGTTTTTGACTTCTTAGCCATTTTTCCTTTCTACTTGCCCTTTTTAGGACTCGACCTACGATTCGCCAGAGCACTTCGATTTTTTCGTCTATTTCGTATTGCAAAACTGGCGCGTTATTCAGAGTCACTTCAGCTTTTTCTAGCAGTTGCCCACAAAAAAAAAGAAGAACTTCTCACAGTTGTTTTTCTAGAAGCCGTGCTCCTACTATTCTCCTCTTGTCTTTTATACTATGCGGAAAACTCAGCCCAACCGTCCGTTTTTTCTAGCATCCCAGCTTCAGCTTGGTGGGCAGTGGCTACATTGTCCACCGTAGGCTATGGTGACGTCTACCCAATCACGGCAGTCGGTCAGGTAATTGCATCGTTTGTTATTTTTTTAGGAATTGGTTTATTTACGATTCCCACAGGAATCTTGGCTGCTGGAATTATTGAAGAAGTTAACTTGGGAAAATCCAAACTAAAATCGCAGTCAATTCAGTGTCCCCATTGCCATCACCAAATAAATTCAAAAGCTGATTGATTCATCAATCGTCTCCTGCGCCCACAAATATCAATCATGCGACAACGAGCACATTCCGAATCTTTTTTTGGCTGAGGGGCATAGCTGCCTTCCAGATAAGGCCTCACTTCGCTTTCGATATGCTCGTGAAGTTGCGACCAAACGACTTCAGGGTCTTGACTAAAAATGGAAACTTTGGCTCGAGTATGAGTCAAACACCCTGTGCCTTTGCCATTCCACTTTTTAAATAACACCCCACGGGAACGACTCACCTTCCGTCCTAAACTGACAAACTGTACCCCTAAGCATCGCTTTGCTAACTGTTGAGTCAATGCAAGTGCGTAAAATGCAAGTTGCAATCGATACCCCGAATCGACCATCTCCTGACCACTCGGTAGATCCGAAGACGTTTTATAGTCAATCACAAACAATCCTTCTGGGTGTTGGTCAATTCGGTCCGCAATACCACGAATCTTGACTCCTCCTACTTGCATCTCAAGACGGATATCTTTTTCGAGACTAAAGATTTCAGTCTGAGATCGCTTTTCATAAGCTTGATTATCTTTAACAAACGCCTCTAACACTGCCCGAAGGTTTCTATGCAAATACGACTGCGTATGCTTTCCTTGGAGTAAACCTCGCGGTTTTAATTCTTCCCAAGCCTGCTGAATCAATGGATTCAACTCTACAGAACTTCGCTCAGCCTGAGGGTGACGTAAGATCAACTCAATGCATCTGTGAATCAAGCTGCCCCTTACATCCGGCCATAAATCAAGCTCTGGCTCTCGTTCATCTTTTAATTCCCAACGATACATCGCTAAGGCTTGAAAGCTGCACCTAGACACACGATCCAGCTCTGTCGCCTCCATTGTATTTTTACCAAGACGACTAAAAGGAACTAAACTTAGCGCTTGAGGAGGAAGAGCCAAAGGAGCTTGATAACTTGAAACTAAAAAATGACAAGCCTCTTCAGTCTCCATTGCCGTAGACTGAAGCCCTAAAAGATTAGTCGCATGAGACAATATCTCACACTCTTTGCCTAGATAGTCCACCTTGGCATTGACAAATATAACTTCCTGAGCGCCTCTAAGCCATCGCTTTACTTTTTTTACCTTCAGTTCTTTATTTTTAAAGAAATTGAGTAGTCCAAATTCATCTCCGATACTGTCACGATCTTTCGCAGAGAAATAATAGTCTCCAACTTCATTATTACCAAAACTTCGCTCATTCAATCCAAGAACCCATATGCGATCTTTAGATTCAGTTTCATTGAAACATACTTGATTCAGAAGATGTATCTCAACACCAGTAGCATTCTTAATCTTAGCAACTTGAGGTTTGGCTTTCAAAATACGATCATTAATCCGCTTTAACCAATAGAGACAAGGGGCCTCACGTGACTCTTCCCCGAGGGACCTAAAATCAACCTCAATCTGATCTAGAAGTTGGTCGGTTTCTTTTGAAATGGAACCTAAGGCTTGTCTCAATGATTCTAAGCTTTTCCTGCCGCCATAAGTCTCCTGAAGTTCATTTAAAGCTTCATAACAATCTGAAAGTTTTCCCCCGAAATACGACTTGAGACCCTTCCGGATACCTCGATACGAAATCTCTTTTAGCCATCGGGCGATTTGTTCATTGGAAAAACGAACCTTATTTTTTATTATCCACTCCACGACGTCATCACGACCAAAGCCTAAACCTACTAATTTTAAAACTAAAAGATCATTCTTAACAGACTCTGATAGCCTTACCTGGAGAGGATCCCGAGTTTCAATCACAGGCACTCCTTGCAACTCAAACGCTAGCCGTAGACTTCTTCGAAGTTTTGGATGATCCTCAATCAGAACACACTCTTTTGAATGGTGACCTCGTGTCTGAATCGCACGCACAAGCTCAAAAATAGCATCGTCTTCTGAATGCCAAATCCCTTGCTTAGCGGCCATTTTCTCATTAAGTTTCAGATGATCTTCATTTAAAAGATCAAGTTCGACAATGCGAGTATGTCTTTTCAAAGAATCAACAAAAGATCGCTCCAGATTCTCAAGCTCGCCGGCTCTGAGCAGGACTAAGTGTTTAGGTAGGTTTTCCAAACTTGACTGACTCTGGCTTAAGGCTTTGATTGCTTCACGAAAACTAAGAGGCTCATCCACAAACCCTAAAGCTTTTATATAATCATCAAATACCATTCCAAACTGATGTACTTCATTTTGAAGTGAAGAAGATTCATGGCGCTCTTTCAATCTACCTCTAAAGACTTGGTATTCCTCCTCAGATTCAAAACAAAGGCGCCCTTGCTGCAACGATCTATCTAGTCGATCAATGAATCCTTGCTTTCTCTTTAATCGCCTCAGATGCGGAAGATTTTCCATCAACTGAGGTCTTCGTAAAAGGCGTTCTAAAATTTCAAGTCTGAGCGTCTTGGACGCCTGACTCAAACTGGAAGCTCCACATCGAAAGGCACAGTCACTCAAGCTTTGTACGGCTTCCGATGTCAGTGCCCCATATTTCATCAAAAGAGATTCTTTAACCTTTTCTTTCGAAAGCCCGCACCCAATCAAAAGCCAGGAAGCGGGTGTTAAACCACAAAACTGCGATCCGTCGATCCCAAGCTCATCCCATATGGAATTAAAAGTATCATTGAAGCTCAAAACTCCCCCAACGATCCGAATGCACTTTAATCTTGCTTGACCCTTCTGAAGGAGTGACTTTCGAACTAACCCTTCCGCAAACCCGAGCGTTTGGATAAAAGCGCTTCAAATCTTTTAAAACTCTGTCTTTTTTCTTGGGGTCCACTACGATGATCATGCCCATTCCCATATTAAAGGTCTGACAAAGCTCTTTCCCAGTGACCAGATCCCAATGAAATATTTCTCTCATCGCCCAAGGCAAGGTCTCAAAAGATGGAAGCTGAACTTCATAGTGAAACTTTGAACCCACACGAGGTAAATTTAAAAGACCTGAACCGGTGATGTGCGCTGCAGCTTTCACCGATACCTGATTTAATATCTTTCCTAGTGCCTGAGTATAAATCTCTGTTGGAGTGAGTAAAGCCTTTAGAAGCTTCTTACGATTTGATTGCGTTGCTTTTTTTTGAACCAAAGCTCGAAGTAAACTATAGCCATTGCTGTGAAAACCACTCGATGGAAGAGAGATGAGCACATCATTATTCTTAATAGTTTTGCGCGGCAAAACAGCCTTTTTTTTCACAAGTCCCACTGCAAAACCAGCGCAATCATACTCTCCCTTTGCATAGAAACCCGGCATCTCTGCGGTCTCTCCACCGACTAAGGCACACTGTGCCTTCAAACATCCTTGTGTAATTCCGTAAACCACGTCAGACGCCTGACGTGGATTCAATTTTCCAGTTGCAAGATAATCTAAGAAGAAAAGTGGTTGAGCGCCTACACAAAGCAGATCATTCACACACATCGCCACTAAATCCTCTCCAATCGTCTTGTGCTCATTCAATTCAAACGCTAATTTTAGCTTGGTACCAACGCCATCGGTGGCAGCAGCAAGGAGGTCAGTAGAATTAAGTTGATACAACGATGCAAAACCACCTACACCAGCAACAACTTTTGAATTTTGCGTTGATTTAACCCATTTTGAGATTTGACTTACAAAGGTATCTCCTAAATCACGGTTCACACCCGACGCCTGATAACTCATGAAGGGGGGGGTTCTTTTTTTTGAGAATGTTTTTTTTGGCTTCACCGTTAGCTTGCTCCCACGTCTTTTTCTTCTCTTTCTTGAATCCATACCCTTGGGATTCAAGCACTGGTTCTTACATATTCATCAAGATTCTTTCATGAGTGCCTAAAGTGCCTCATTCCTGTCATCAGCATCGCCACTCCGAGATCATCACAACGCTGAATCACTTCTTTATCTTTTCGACTTCCTCCAGGCTGCACTACTTCTTGAATTCCTAATTTTGCAGCACTTTCCACCGCATCTGGAAATGGAAAAAAAGCATCTGAAATCAAAATACAATCCGATAATCCTCCCGACAGCGAAGATTCATTTAAGGTTCTCAGAGCTCGTGGAATCGCAAGCGAAGTCAACGCTTCTATTCGGTTAGGCTGTCCCTGCCCTGCTCCGACTAACTGAAACCCATGAGGAATCTGTCTCACTAAAGCAATCGCATTGGATTTTAAAGACTGGCAAACCCCAACTCCAAACGAAACAAGGTTCATCTTCTTAGAGTCAATCTTCAATTGCGTCGGAGTCTGGTAGCTTTCATTCGACTCTATCTCGTCAGGAGTTTGAAACAGCACTCCTCCTGTCACAGACAAAGAGCGTAATTCTGATTCAGTCTCAAATGCCTTCACTTGAACTGCTTTCAACCGCTTTCTCTTTTCCACAATTAGCTTCAGTGACGGAGACTCTTTGGAAAGTTCTGGAGCCGCTAAGCCTTCAATGAAACGCTCTTGCAAAAACGCAGCGGTGTCCTCAGTCAACCTGTCGCTGAGACACACAATGCCTCCAAATGCAGAGATTGAGTCTCCTTCCCAAGCAAAAGTGATGGCTTGCTTCTGTGCCTGAGGAAGACTGTTCTCAACCGACGCCACACCACAAGGATTGGCATGCTTCACAATCACTGC
>CAYLWK010000163.1:0-5118 GCA_964387255.1 uncultured Oligoflexia bacterium | reverse complement strand
TTTGAGTACCATCGACTGTCCCAAGTTCGAGTCACGCCTAATCGAAAACCAATTGGATTTACCTTTTGTCCCATCTCTCTATCTCTCCGCTAATACAACATCAATGTTGCTCGTTCTTTTTAAAATCGGTGACGCTGCACCCTTCGCTCTTGGACGAAAACGCTTCATCGTCGGACCTTGCCCCACTAACAACCGCTTGATGTACAAAGTATCTAAATCAACGGTCCCTTTTTGATCTGCATTGGCAGCAGCAGATTTAATCAATTTATATAAAATCTCAGCAGTTTTTTTCCGAGGTGATAACTTCAACTGATTCAACGCCGAATTAATATCTTGCCCTCTTAAGGAATCCGCTATGAACTGCACCTTTCGAGGTGCAATTCGAATCATCGGTAAGCTTGCTTTGAATTCCATGCTTAAAAACTCACTTTCTGATCAATCATCTTGCTAATCACTTTCATATCAATGCACCTATTTTTTTGCTTCTGCGGCTTTTTTGTCTGCAGCAGAATGTCCGTGGAACGTACGAGTAGGAGCAAACTCTCCTAACTTATGACCCACCATGTTCTCGCTCACATAAACCGGAATAAACTTTTTGCCATTATGAACTGCAAACGTCAGGCCTACGAACTCCGGTAAGATCGTTGATCGTCGCGACCAAGTTTTAATCACTTTTTTATCATTCTTCTCATTCGCCACAGTGACTTTATTCATTAAATGATCATCACAAAATGGGCCTTTTTTAATCGATCGAGCCACAGTTTTTCTCCTCTATTCCTATCTTTCCTTGCTCATTTAACTTAAGCCTTATTTACGTCTTCTTCTTAGAATAAATCGTTTCGTTCTCTTATTATTTCGAGTTTTCAACCCTTTAGCATACTGACCCCAAGGCGATCGAGGATGGCCACCCGAAGCTTTTCCTTCTCCACCACCCATTGGATGGTCTACTGGGTTCATCGCAACCCCTCTCACAGTTGGTCTACGTCCTTTCCAGCGACTTCGACCTGCTTTTCCTAACTTTAAATTCTCATGCTCTGGGTTGGAGATCTGTCCCACCGTGGCACAACATTTTCGATGAATCATCCGAAGCTCACCTGATGGCATTCTCACAGGGCAATACTCTCCCACTTTAGCCATCAACTGGGCAAACGCTCCAGCTGATCGAGCCAACTGACCACCTTTCCCCGGATGAAGCTCAATATTATGAATCAATGTTCCCACTGGGATCGCCTCAATACTAAGATGATTCCCTGGCTTAATGTCCGCATCATCACTCGCGATAATGGCATCACCCACTTTTAAGTTCTGTGGAGCTAAAATAAATCGCTTTTCACCATCTTGATAACTCACCAACGCAATATAGGCCGATCGATTTGGATCGTATTCCAACGACACCACCTTGGCAGAAATTCCTTTTTTGCTTCTTGCAAAATCAATCACACGGTACTTTCTTCGATGCCCACCACCACGATGATAGGATGTCGTCCGTCCGTGATTGTTTCGACCTCCCGACTTTGAAAGGTTCAGATAAAGACTCTTCGGTCGCTTTGGCTTTTTACGCTGAGGAGTCAAGCCACTGAAATCCGCAGAAGTTTTAAATCGCTGCCCCGGTGTCTTTGCATGAAAAGTTCTGAGTGCCATACCGTTATTCCTTCAATCCTTAATTTAAAAATCTATTTCGTTTGAAAAAAATCAATCTGCTGTCCTTCTTCCAGCGTCACAATTGCCTTTTTTTGAGAGGGAGCCTTCAACGTTCTTCGACCTAAGTGCCGTGTTCGACCATGCGTATTCAACGTTCGAACCGCTTTCACTTTTACTCCAAACAAACTCTCGACAGCCTGAGCGATTTGTGGCTTTCTTGCCGCCTTATCCACCTCAAATGTATATCGATTTGCGATCTCAGCAAGTGCCGTGCTTTTCTCACTGACGATCGGTCTTTTTATAATATGATGATAATTTTCCATGATCTCACCCTACTTCGATTGATCTTTCACTTTTGATTTTGGAGCCAATGAATCACTAATTTTTTTGGCAGACGCCTCCGTTAGCACAATCCACTCATGCCGAATGAGGTCATAAACATTCAGCCCTTCTGTCCGAAGATGTTTCACACGAGGAATATTCTTGGAAGCTCGCTCAAGATTTTCATTCTTCTCGTCAATAAATAAAACTTGATCTAAGTCTAATTGATTTCGAACCACCTGATAAAAAGGCTTTGTTTTATGATCTTTCAACTGAAGATCTTTTAGAACCAAAAGACGCTCAGACTGCACTCGATCTGATAAAGCAGAACGAAGCGCTCCTCGAACCATTTCCTTTGGGGTCGATTGCTCATAACTTCTAGGCTTCGGTCCAAAAGTCTGCGCACCTCCGACAAAAATTGGAGACCGGCTTGATCCATGACGTGCATTTCCGGTTCCTTTTTGTCGATACGGTTTTCTTCCTCCGCCTCGCATTTCAGAGCGTGTTTTTGTCTTAGCGGTGCCTTGCCTGCGTGCTGCTCGCTGAGCCTTTAACACTTGGTGAACCAAAGTCTCATTCACTTCTACCCCAAAGACGGAATCATTCAGCTCAATTTTTCCAACTGACTTTTTATTCTGATCTATGACATTTAACGTTGGCATCGGTTTTCCTCAAATCTCTTACTTTAATTTAGCCTGATCTAGTTTTTTAACCGCTTTGCGGATTGTAACAATCGAACTCTTAGGCCCAGGAACACTTCCATTGACTAAAATCACATTCTTCTCAGGGTCCACTTTCACAACTTTTACGTTTTGAACCGTCACACGCTCATTTCCCATGTGCCCAGCCATTTTCTTCCCTTTCCAAACTTTCCCTGGATCCGTTCTTTGACCGATCGATCCTGGCATTCGGTGAACAATTGAAGCACCGTGAGAAGCAGGGCCACCTCGAAAATGATGTCGCTTCATCACTCCCTGAAACCCTTTTCCTTTAGACACACCCGTTAGATCAACCCAGTCGCCTTCTTTAATAAATTCTGCAGACAGCTCCTGTCCTAGCTCAATCCCACTTAAATCTGCTTTTTCCGGCAAACGAAACTCTTGATAGTGATAAAAATTCTGGCCGCCTGATTTTTTCACATGACCCTTTTGGGAACGATTGGCTTTAGTTTCTTTTCTTGGAAAAATACCTACCTGAATCGCAGTGTACCCATCGCGAGCAGGCTCTTTTTTCTGTGTCACTCGGTTGTCTCTCAATTGAATCACAGTCACTGCTTGCGCTTGACCATCGTCGGAGTACACTTGAGTCATTCCTGCTTTCACACCTAAAATCCCACCACGCCCTTCTGTCAAAGTGGGGCGAGCCTGGGCTTCAGATGCTGCTTGGCTTTCGCTTTTTTCCGCTTTCTTCTCACTTGCCTCAGATGCCGCTGCTTGCTTATCTGCATCAGACTTCTTAGCTGCCTCGGCTGCTTGAGTTTCTTTTTCACTACCGGAAGCTTTTTTATTCTCTGCCATGAACACTACCTTTTTTTCATTCCTGTCTTTAAGGCAACCCTCAAAAACACCTAACATCAGATCATTCTCAAACCTTGCAACCCGCAAAAACGCCCGAAGAAGACCTTTCACGCATTGCTCGATTCAGCATTTAAGCTCTCAACCCTCCGCCTACCAAAAGACTTAGGATCAAAACCTACTGAGTGATTCAACCTACCTTACCGCATCACCGTGCCAAGCGTTGGGGCTTGAACGGATGCCATCATAAGTGATCTCAAAAACCCTGACTTTCTATTTGGGAGCCTAATGCATGCTTCACTAGGACAAATAGAAGTATCACCGTTTTTGTTATGACCCTTAGGACTTGATTTTGACGTCCACACCAGCCGATAGATCCAACTTCATTAGTGAATCAATCGTTTGCTGAGTGGGCTCCACAATATCCAAAAGGCGCTTATGAGTTCGCATTTCAAACTGCTCACGAGACTTTTTATTTACATGGGGTGATCGAAGCACACAATACTTATTAATCACCGTAGGAAGAGGAATGGGCCCTCGAACCGCAGCTCCTGTTCTCTTTGCCGTATTCACGATCTCCCAAACAGATTGATCGAGCACACGATAATCAAAAGCTTTCAGTTCAATTCGAATTTTATGTTCTTGAATGGCCATTCTTTCACTCTCTCCAATTTTGCCACAATCATCTCATGCGCTGACTCTGATTCGATTTGCAAAGTCCACTGAATGCGACTTCACCTATCTCATAGAGCTTTTTTATTTAAAACGCTAAGTTTTGAGTATTTACGTCTTTTTCATCCAACATGCAATACCCAATTTCACTTGATTTGACTTCAAACTTCCCAGGCCTCATCGCAATTTCTTGAAAACAAATGCCTAAAAACGTGCTCTTTTTGAGGAGTTCAGCTCAGCCAAAAAAATTAAGCCCTTATCTTGCCAAAGGAAGCATTGCATATCAATAAAGTCAAGAATAGTCTTGAGTTGAACCACTAAATTAATGGGCCCCCTTGACAGTTTCCGCTGAATCAGAGAAAGACTTGGGGTCTGTGGTTGGTATGGCGTGATTGGATTGCCAGTTAAAAAAGAATGGATTGGAATGAGCGACTCCTAACGGAGCTCGCAGATGCACCTGCTTCCGATGAACCTCATGCGATCGATCGTGATGAATGGTGCTTTCAAAGAAATCTATTCAGACTCAGTCTAGTGCGTTTGAAACCACTTCAGTTGAACCCCTCAGTACCAAGGATGATTAAAAGTCATACGTAAAAAGGATTAAATAAAGGAATAAAGGAAGTAGAAATGAGAATTCAAAATACCCCTCTAATCGGTTTGATCTGTGCAACCCTTGCATTTCAGTCAATAGCACTCCCGCTTGCTTCAACCGCTCGAGCGTCGGAGGAGTGTCAAAAAACTCATGAAGAAAGGCCAGCCATCCCCAAAGACGAAGGCCTTGCCTGGGAAGGCGGTCGTGCTCAGAAAATTGCGCTATGGTTGACCATAGTCGTCCTCGGAGGAATACCCGCTTTAGCAATTGCAGATCACTTTACAGATGATGCCCTATCCCAGTGGGCATTCGGCGGAAATCATGGGCAATCTTCCAGCACCCCCTTTCAACTTGACGAAAACGACGTACTCCAAGAAC
>CAYLWK010000162.1:0-5213 GCA_964387255.1 uncultured Oligoflexia bacterium | reverse complement strand
CCTCCGGACATTTTCTTTTGGATGGTATTCGTTCCTGGTGGCGACGACTCTTACCAACCTCGTACGGTATTTACCTGAAGTTAGAAGGCCACGAGGATCAGGAAATTGCGCTTGTCATTCGCTCTGGTCAGATTCAGAATTTTACTGTCCCTGATTTCTCGGCGCTCTCAAAAGAAATGCGCCGCCAGCCTTCTGCTCGTTTGGACCATCTCAATCAAACTTATTTGATCCCATTTTATGGGCTCTTTATAAAAGAAATGGACTGGAAACGGTGGAGTCAGCTTAAGAATCCGTGGAGAAGTGTGTTTCGTTCCTTGGTTCGAAAACAATGGAAGCTTTTACCATGGAGTCCATGGGGGCGGTTTTTTTTGTTTCTGCGAGCTTATTTTAAAATTTAGTTCCTAGGTCGCCATTAAAAGGGTTCTGGGCAATGCTACGGTTTTGTTATCGTTTCACTTGAAGATCTAATTGGAACTCAGGTTCAATGGCCTCCGAGTAAGCTTTGACGTTTAAGTTTAGTTTATTTTTTTCTGCCTTACTAGAGATCAAAACGAAGTTCGAACTTTCCTCGTAGCCAGCAAGCTGGTCTGGATTTGGGTATTGTTTCCAGTGGCCCGGAAAGGTCTTTGCGTGAATAGGGCTTGAGGTTATTTCAAATGTTTCATAACCAAAAACATTTTTAGAAAACCTGCTGACTTCACTTCGATGACGATCACCTGAGATTAGAACGACTGGAGAACGAGAAGCGATCAGCAGTTGGCGGAGTCGATTAAATGCCTCGGGATGCTGTCGCTGTAAGGATTCAAAAGTGTGATAGTTTCCAATGAACTGATCACCTTGAATAAGATAGGTTGGAATTGTTCTTTGCTTTAAAAGACTTTCTAGCCACTTTTCCTGACGTCTTCCCCAATGAGACCCTTTGGGATTAGATCCTGGGTCTCGAAAGAAGCGATTATCAAGAAAGATAAACCTATGACCTAGTGCTAGGAAGGAATAGGAAAGCCCAGGACCTTTTTTCATTCCTGAGCTGATAATTGTTTGGGGAAAAAATGCTTTAAAAGTTTTAAGTGACTGTTCTTTGTGAGAATAAGTGCGATCACCATTGTCAACCCCATAGTCGTGATCATCCCAAATCGAGAGCACTGGTATCAGCGGATCAAATCGAAAAAAAGCCACAGAGTTCCGAGTCTCCACGTGTCGATCCCAAAGAACTTGAGGGATGGTTTCAGCTTGGTAGCCCAAGCCGCGGTCAGCATAAACATTATCTCCAATCATGAGAACAAGGTCTGGCTTGAGATTCTTGACTTTGTGCCAGAGTGTTTTTTGAACTGCTTGGAGTGAGTCGTCCATGCAGGAGGCTATGGCGAAGGTTAAGGTGTTTTTATTGGGTTGAAGGGGTTGGAATCGACGTTGATCGACAATTTCTCGAGTTCCATCTTCATGTTTTTGAGAAACACGTAAAAAGTAGTTTTTCTCTGAAGAGAGTCCTTTGAAAAGTGCATGATCGATCTTCCAGGGAGAATGAGGTCTTTCAAATTGCTTAGAGTGAACCGGAAAGTGTAAACGCAGACTTTTTTCTTCAACGGCGACTAGTTCAAGGTCGTCTGTCTGATGTGATAAAACGCTGAACTGGGTTGAATGTTCCGAGGTCGGTCCCATGATCACAGGCAACGACTTCGGACCAGTCGAACAGGCTGAGACCAGGCTACTGAGGAGGAAATACAAAAAAACCCATTGTGTCCTTAAACTATTTTGGGAATTAAAGCTTACTATTTTCATGCACTAATAATCTAACATATCTGGATCATTGAGAAAAAGAATTTGACTGGAAATTTTCACAAAACTCAGTTAGAAACTGATCTTTATGATCATCTTTCAATCACTCACACGCGCTGAGCTGTCGAAGCTTTTGGAGCAGTTTTTTGAGGCTGATGGGGTCTCCTCTCCAGAGAAGAAAGCTCGCTATCAAGCAAAGCAGTTATTTCATTGGGTTTATCAGCGATTCGTCACTGATTTCGATGAAATGACCGACTTATCCAAAGCATTGAGAGCCTATTTGAAATCGACGATTCAGATCTATCGCCTGTCCGAGCGCCAGTCTCGACAATCGCTCGATGGCACAAAAAAGTTCTTATGGGATTTATCCGATTCAAAAACGATCGAAAGCGTGATCATACCCGCTGCGTTAGATTCAAAAAAGAAAATTTCCAATTCAATCCAGAAAGACTCTGATTCTTTGTCTCCGAATCGACTCACAGCGTGTATTTCCTCGCAAGTGGGATGTGCAATGGGGTGTAAGTTTTGTTTGACCGGAATTCAAGGATTCGATCGACAGCTTGAAGTGCATGAAATCGTGACCCAAATATACGAGTTGAGAAAAGTTGCTCCAATTACAAATATCGTTTTTATGGGAATGGGAGAACCTCTCCATAATGTTGATCGTATTATTAAAGCGTGTGAAATTTTTCTAGATGAACATGCATTTGGCTTTTCAAAACGTAAGGTAACTGTTTCAACAAGTGGTTTGGTGCCCGGCATCGAGAAATTAGCCTTAGAATCTGAGGCTTCCTTAGCAGTGTCTTTGAATGCAAGTTATGACGAGCAACGAAGTCAAATCATGCCCGTAAATCGGCGCTATCCGATTCAAGAACTCCTAAAAGCATGTGACTTATTTTTATCAAATCGAAATCGCTTGCTGACTTTTGAGTATGTTTTACTTCACGAGGTCAATGATTCAGATGCTGATGCAAAACGAGTCGCAAACCTTCTTAAACATCGGCGAGCTAAGGTAAATTTGATTCCTTTCAATCCCCATCCTGGTTCTGAGTTCAAAAGACCCGAGCAAGAGCGTGTAAAAGCGTTTCAGAAAATCCTAATAGATCAGGGGTTAGTCACAACGGTACGAATCTCTAGAGGAAGAGATATCTTAGCCGCATGTGGGCAACTACGAAGTATTTTTGGCACTGCTAAAGGCACAGCAAAACATCGCGACTGGAAAGAGCTTCCGGTCGTCGTTTCAGAATAAGCTAAAAGACGTTCAAGTCTTTGAGATAGCCTTCTGACTAAAACATGAGTTTTTTATTGGCAATATTCAATAGAATCGCCGTTCCAAGCATTGACATGATGAGTGAAGATCCTCCGTAACTTAAAAAGGGTAGAGGGACTCCAACAATGGGCAGCAGGCCCATTACCATTCCTAAATTAATCACAATATGCCAAAAAAAGACGATGGTGACCCCAAGTGCAACAAGGAGTCCGAATTTATCGTTTGATTGAAGTGCAATTGACAGTCCATTGCCTAAAAAAATCAAATAAAGGATGAGTAAAATCATGCAGCCTACAAAACCATGTTCCTCTCCATAGACTGAAAAAATAAAATCAGTGTGATGTTCAGGTAGAAAGTTCAATCGACTTTGCGTTCCAGATTGATACCCTTTCCCAAAAAGTCGACCACTTCCAACAGCAATCATGGATTGAATTGAGTTGTATCCTGCTCCTTTTGGGTCAGCGGACGGATCAAGGAATGCAATGATCCTTGCTCTTTGATAAGGCTTCAAGACAAATTTATAAGCTAGAGGTGCAGCGATGGCACCGAATATCAGAATCATTGCAAGAGTCTTCCGGTGGACTCTTAGGAAAAGAATCATGCTACCAAAGGTGATTGCAATGATCAAAGAGGTTCCTAGATCGGGTTGCATAGCAATTAAGATGCAAGGCACCAGTGTGATGAGTCCCGGAACTAAAAGATCCTTGAAGCGATATCCTTGATAGGTATGGTCGTTTTCAAAATACTTTGCCAAGCATAAGACTAAAGATATCTTCATGAACTCAGAGGGCTGCATGCCAATTCCACCAATGCTGATCCAGCGTTTTGCTCCGAGAGTTGACTTGCCAACTAGAAGCACTAGCAATAAGAGTAAAAGGTTGGCGAAATAAATAAAATAAGCAAGTCGAGAAAGAAAAGAGTAGTGAATAATCAACGTGATTGCCGTCACTGTGAGTCCTACACCAAACCAAACCATTTGAGTTTTATAGAGGCCATGAGATTTATCAGAAACTCCCGTTGCTGAGATTAAGTTATAAATTCCAATCCCGATGAGTAAAATTTGAATTACCAGCAAGGTCCAGTTAAATCGTTTGAACTCTTCATCGGATGACTGATGAAGGTACCCGTCTTCCGTAAGAGGAATTTCTGATTCCATCGATGAATAGGTCATTTTTGAGCAATCCTTTTAGGGTTTAAAAACTCCGGTCGGTATTTTTGAAGGTACTTTCGAATCACAGCACGAGCGATCGGAGCAGCTCCGCTAGAGCCTGCACATTGATGTTCTGCTATGACGCTGACCACAATGCTGGGATCGCTCATCGGTGCAACACCCGTGAAAAGAGCATGGTGTCGATGTTCATACTTCATTTCCTTACATTTTTGATAAATTTTATCAGCAGACAGTCGAACAACTTGTGCTGTGCCTGTTTTGCCTCCCATTTCGGCACCTGGAATTCGGTACCAGTAGCCCGTTCCTTTTATTTCATTCATGACTTTGAAAAGACCTGTTTTAATGACCTCTAAGTGATCACTGCTCACCTCTATGCGAGATGCTACTTCAGGATTAAATTTTTTGATCGGATCTCCGTTAAACTTTTCAATCGATTCCACAAATTGAGGGCGATATAAGACACCACCATTGACTAGCGCGGAGTACGCTGTTGCAAGTTGAAGCGACGTTGTGAGCACAAAACTTTGTCCTATCGCAACTGAAAGCGATTCTCCCCGTGTCCAGGGCTTTCCAAAACGCTTTTCTTTCCATTTTTCTGTGGGAATAAGGCCAGGAACCTCACGAGGTAAGTCAATGGATGTCCGAGAGCCCAGTCCAAACGCCTTAGCCCATTTTGCGATTTGATTAACACTTTTAAGCTTTAAAGCTAGGCGGTAAAAAAAGATATCGCAGGAGTATTTAATAGCATCGACTAAATCAACTTCACCATGACCGCCAGCACTGTGACAGTGGTAGCGGCGATTGCCCACCCGAATTGAACCATTGCACAAGTGTTTTGTTGTGGGTGTGATCACACCTTCTTCGAGCCCAGCAAGTGCTGTAAAAACTTTGAAAACTGATCCAGGAGGGTATTGGTCTTGTAATGTTTTGTCGCGTAGTGGACGATTTGGGTTTTCAAGTAAACTCTTCCAGAGTTGAGAAGGTATGCCCCGTGAA
>CAYLWK010000161.1:0-2592 GCA_964387255.1 uncultured Oligoflexia bacterium | reverse complement strand
TTCACCTTGGCCCGAAGCACGCCTACAGACTATTGCGCCCCTATGTCAGCGTTCGATTCATTGATCAACTCAAAGCGGTGCTTCCTTTAGCCTTGTACCTCATCCTATTCCAACTCATCGTGTTAAGACAGTCTGTTGAAAACTCTGGAGTGATCACTGCAGGGCTGTTTGCAGTCATTCTCGGGCTAATGTTTTTCATGGAGGGATTGAAATTAGGACTCATGCCTTTCGGTGAAACGATCGGATCTCGTCTGCCTCGAAAGTCACCCCTGGCGGTTGTGCTATTGATCTCATTTTTACTCGGTGTTGGCGTGACCTTTGCGGAACCGGCCATCGGTGCCTTAAAGACTGCTGGGTCGATTGTAGATCCCCAGGAGGCACCCCTGCTCTTCGTTTTACTCAATCACTATGCTGACACACTGGTCTTGATTGTTGGTGCAGGTGTTGGGATGGCCGCTATTTTAGGCACACTTCGGTTCATTTATGGCTGGAGTCTTAAACCTTTAATTTATCTGACCATCATTCCAACGCTGGGTCTCACGCTTTATTCAATGGGCCAACCTGAGCTTGCTTCAGTTCTTGGACTTGCCTGGGACTGTGGTGCGGTCACCACGGGGCCTGTGACGGTGCCACTGGTTTTAGCGCTAGGGATTGGAGTCGCAGCCTCGGCTGGAAAAGGAGACCATGGCTTATCTGGATTTGGAATTGTCACGCTTGCTTCGATTTTCCCAATCCTTGGTGTCTTGATCCTCTCTATCTTTGTGTCATCAACCACGGATTTTACGGCCTCTATCACAGGAATTCAAAGCCTCTCCACACCGATTCAAACCGAACTCTGGTGGGATCAAACTCCCGGCAAAGAAATCTTACTCGGACTTCGCGCAATCGTGCCTCTCGTTCTTTTTTTATTTCTAGTTTTAAAAGTTATTTTAAGAGAACAACTTTCAGAGAAGTTCATTATCACCTATGGAATCATCCTTTCCATTTTTGGCATGATTGTATTCAATTTGGGGCTTTCGTATGGTTTAAGCGCTCTAGGAACCCAGTCAGGCGAACTTGTTCCAAGCGCATTTACGTCCGTTCCTCATGTCAATGCTTCCCCTCTTTATCCATTTGAGCTAGGGCTTTTGATCGCCATTTTCTTTGCAGTTTTCTTAGGCTTTGGAGCCACGATTGCCGAACCTGCATTGAATGCCCTTGGAATCACCGTCCAAACACTTACGAATGGAGCTTTTAAAAAATCTCTTCTTATGATTTCAGTCGCTTCCGGCGTTGCTTTAGGTCTTGCGATTGGAATCTTAAAAATAATTTTTGCTTGGAAGCTTGCTTATCTCCTAGTCCCACTCTACTCCCTTGCCATTGTCTTCACGGCTCTTTCCTCTGAAGATTTTGTGAACATTGCCTGGGATAGTGCAGGTGTGACCACAGGCCCTGTGACTGTTCCACTCGTGCTAGCGATGGGCCTTGGCCTTGGGACAGCTGTCTCAGCAAAAGAGGGCTTTGGGATTCTTTCCATGGCGTCCATTTGCCCTATTCTTTGCGTTCTTGGTTCTGGGCTTGTCATTGAATACAAAGCCAGACAGACCAAGCGACGATCTTCTGAAGAGAACGATTCAACCGCGCCTCCACCCCCCACCTTATCAGGAGTGTCTACTACATGAAAAAAAGAGAAATCACCGTACTCACAGATGCTTGCCTCCTCACGTGCATTGTTCAAAGAGGCTTAGGCGAAACAATTGTTAAAGCCGCACGAAACGCAGGTGCTCAAGGAGCCACTGTTTTCTATGCACGCGGAAGTGGCGTACGAGAGCGCTTAGGGGTTTTGGGAGTGGCTTTGGAAGTTGAAAAAGAGGTGATCAATATTGTGGTCTCTTCTGACCAAGTCGACTATGTTTTTGAGAAGATCTACCTTGCTGGTAATCTGGACACACCGGGAATGGGAATTTTGTATGTCACTCCTCTTGAAAAAGCTGCAACCTATGTCGCTCCATCCATCATTGAGAAAATTGAGAAAAAATCAAACCGTCGAGCATCCCCATGAAATCCAATCTGAAAAAACTTGCCCATCCCGGAAAGCTCATCACTTGCATTGTAGCAAAAGGCCACGCTGTGGAAATTGCTCATGCACTTAAAGAAAAGCTTCAAATTGTCGATTTTCATATTCATCATTGCCGGGGGTCGGGAATTTCAGATTCTCAAAAATCATCAGGACTTACTCAGGAAATGGAAAAAGATGTCTTATTAGTGAATGTTTCTTCTGAACGAGCAGATGAGGTTTTTGAATTTATTTATTTTGAAGCAAAGATCAACGAGCCTAGCAGTGGTTTCATGTATCAGTCACACCTCCAAGCATTCACCCCACTCCTTCTTCCTGACCTTCCTGAAGAAGCTTAGAAAACCACGTAGAAGTTCTCAAGCGAGTTTGTTAGATTATTGTCATGCAAGAGCACTCCTCCAACTGGACAGCTTTTATTGAAAAAGCAACGGATCTAGCCTCCTCCTTACCTGCAAAGGAAAGGATCTCATCGATTGCTGATTTGAATCACAAAACTCACTGGGCAAAGTCAAGCCAGGAAGCAAACGAGCTTCAAA
>CAYLWK010000160.1:0-3999 GCA_964387255.1 uncultured Oligoflexia bacterium | reverse complement strand
TGGCGCAAACGAATCGAGTTTTAGAGTCTAAAAAATTAAAAAAATTTCGAGAGCAGATTTGGACAAGTTTAAAAAAAGGCTTTCCCTCACTTGAACTCAATGGGTCTAAGACCGCTCGTTTAAGTGGTAATTTAAATATGACCTTCCCAGGCGTTCAAAATCAGACTCTGATGCAAGCCTTGAAAAACGTTGCATTCTCAGCAGGTTCTGCCTGCGCCACTGATAAAGGGATGGGTTCCCATGTTTTAAGAGCCATTGGCTTGACTCCTAACCAAATGAACTCGACGATCCGCGTTGGTTTGGGTCGATTTAACACCCAAGAAGAGGTAAACTATTTTATAGACCGCGTACTCACAGAGTTGGGAACGCAAGTGAAAGTAAAAGAGATGGGATTATTTCAGGACCCAGAATTACGTAAGGCTTGGAGGATTAAAGAAGATGCTTACAGTGACTCCTAAGGCGATTGAACAGATTAAAAAATTAATTCAAGAAGAAGAGTCTCCTGATCAAAGCTATCTTCGGGTCATGGTGGTGGGAGGCGGCTGTTCAGGGATGAGCTATAAACTAGGATTCGATCAGCAGGCACCAGCAGAAAAAGACAAGGTCCTTGAAAAAGAGGGCTTGAGAATCGTGATAGACCCTAAGTCGTATCTTTTTTTAGATGCAACAGAGCTTGATTTCACAGATGGCTTAAACGGACGTGGGTTTGTTTTCAATAACCCGAAAGCTAAACGCACGTGTGGCTGTGGCAGCAGTTTTTCAGCCTAAAAAAATCAACTACTATTCATTTCACTCATCTGGATAGGAAGATTGAGACTTTCTTTGATTTAATTCATGATTTTTAGCTTTGAATGGTTTAGAACCATAAGCCTCGGTTTTAACTATGAAGGAGCGTATTGTGCCTAAAGTCACTTTTTTACCTATGGACCAGACGGTGGAGACCCCAGAAGGAGAGACGATCTTAGAGACGGCTCTTTCTCATGATATTCCATTGCAACATGCATGTGGGGGCTTTTGTTCCTGTACGACCTGCCAAATTCTTGTGAAGAAAAACCCTGAAGCGCTTGAGCCGATGGAAGAGGATGAGGAAGAACGTCTTGAGTCGACCGGAAAACTAGAGCCACAATCTCGGCTCGGTTGTCAGTCAAAAGTGACTGGAGATGTCACTGTAGAAATCGTCAATCTGGATGAATAGAAGACATCGTGAGTGGGTGCGCCCTGAATTAATCATTTCTTTTTTCAAATGAGGCGAGATCAACCGACATGAACCATACGATTGACCATTGGAAAACAATTGTTTCGAAACCAATGAAAGAGGTTTTAAGTCGTGAACGACTAGAGGCTTTTAAAAATGCAACCCATTTTGAAGGTCCAGTTGAGGAGATTCCTTCAACTTATTTCACTCGATTTCGTCAAACTGAGTTTGAAATTTTTGATCAAATGGAGGTAGAGCTCTCACAAGTACTTCATGGCGAGCAAGCGTATCGCTATCATGAGAAGCCATCGATTGATGATGTGATTGTGTATCAATCACGAGTGGGGGAGCTGAAGGAAAAAAGAGGAAAATCTGGATCTATGATATTTGTTCATATTCTTACTCAGTTTAAAAGGGAATCAGATCAAGTTTGTCTTGCTGAATCTGATTCAACTGTGATTATTCGGGTAAAAGATCTATGAAGCTTTTTGTAAACCCCGTAAAAGAAGAGACTCAATCACAAGGATCAACGTCAATTGCCCCCATGCTCCCAGGGTTTTCTACAGATTGGATCGAGATCACCTTGGATGGCTTAAAGAAATTTGCTTCAGCGTCAGGCGATTACAACCCCATTCATCAAAATGAGGAAAAAGCTAAAGAAGTGGGACTTCCAGGAGTCATTGCACACGGAATGTTAGTCGCCGCTTTTATTTCAAATGCATTAGATCAGTACTCTCAAAAAGCACTTTCAGCTCATCACCTTAAATCCATTCGGTTTCGATTTAAAGCCATGACGTTTTTGAATGAAAAAGTAAGAGTTCTTGCGGAGTTTAAACAAAAAGACGAACTTTTGGAGTGCCAGTTAAAGTGTGAGAATGAAAATGGTGAAGTGAAAACTCAAGCCACTGCTCAGCTGAGTCGCTGAGTTTTAAGAATGAGTAAGCTATGAGTTTTTTTCAAGGGGAAGTTGAATGACTCTTTCAAGTGAGATGTCTGCAAGGGAAGTCATTGAGGCTTTGGATTTAGCCCCACTTCCAAAAGAAGGTGGGTTTTTTAGAGAATTTTTTCGTTCAGATCTAAAGATGGCTGATACGTCGCAATTCAAAACTGAGCAACCTAGAGCACTCTGCGCGGAAGCTTATTTTCTATTAACAAAAGATCAAAAAAGTAAGCTTCATCGACTAGACTGTGATGAAGTTTGGCATTTTCAAGCCGGTGGCGATGTAGAAATGGTTCAGATTCCTTCTAATTTTGAATCAAACTCATCTTCTCAGCCCTTAAATTTAAACACTCAATTTAAATACGCAGGAATTTCTTCCAGAGATCAAGATAAAAACGAATCAAGCATCAAGGCTGTGAATCCCACACTCATTGTTCCAAGAAATAGTTGGCAAGGAGCACGTTTGATTTCAGGGCCATGGGCTTTATTTACCTTAACAACCTCACCTGGATTTGAATTTGAGGCGTGTGAATTCCCGAATGAAAGTCTTAAGGCAGAGCTTTGTAATTATGACTCAAGGATAGAGAGTTTTTTCTGAAAAATTCCACTTTTAAAAAAGTTCATCCATTATTCTGAACCATTTTTGGATAGGACAGCCAATGAGCAGATTTTGGAAAATTTTTAGGACGAGGTTGTGTTTTCTTAGTCACTTCCAAAAAAGCAGTGTAGGCACACAAAAAAGCATTAAAGGAGTTTAGGCTCTTAGAACAATGGCTAAGATCTTTTTGATAAATGAAAACTCCTTTTTTTTGAACTAAGTACTCTAAAATCTGCTTTCTAGCATAAACTCCCCTTTCAACATCTCGATAGTCTGAAAGAAAACGATGAGGAATGCTTAGTTCTTTACAAACAAGAGCTAAAGTAAGTTTTGGCAATACTTCATAAAGCTTAAAAGATTTTAGGTGTTTTTTTAAAAATATCATCCTTGCCGATAAAGGTGCTCGCGTACCTCCAAGTGTTTCGTCGATTTCAAATCGAAGATTTTCAGGCAGCTGTGGAAACAGAAAATATCGCATCCATAGTTCGATCGGACGCTGGGTGTAAGGGGTGAATTCCTTTGGGGTAATATGCTTTTCTGAAAGGTCATTTTTCTTAGCTTTTTTAACACTCTCACGCATCCATCGCACTTGAGGCACGGTGCATTTTTTTGGGAAGGGGCAATTTTTAATTCGACAAGGAATGCATGGCGGTAGAGACAACGGAACACTCACCCCTAAATGATCAGATCCTTTAGCAAAGTGACGAATTGTTTGAACTAACTGTTCATCTGGATTTTGATTTTTCTTTTGTTTTCGGCTGTCATTTGAGTCTTCAAATGCTTGGTCAATGAGGTCTAAAAGAAAGACTTTTTCTTGGTCTGGATAGTACTCCATGAGCGCCAAGGTTGTCTTTTGATTCTTTGCACCCGAAAGATCGAGACCAAGGATTCGGACTGATTTGATTTTCTTCTTTGGCTTCTTTTTTAGGACTGATTTAGATTTTGCTTTTTTTTTCACGATTCTTTTAAGCCACACTTTGCCATTTCAAAAGGCAGATGTTCTAATTCTAATGCCTTTAAGCTTTCGGCTACTTTCTCTTTAAGTTCAGGATTATTTTCCTCGAAGTAAATGAAAAAACAGCCCCCCCCTCCAGCACCACAAATTTTTGCAGCACTTGCTCCAAGTTCTTTTGCTTTTTGAAAAGCTTTTTCAATTTTTGAAGTCGTGATGCCTTTTGATAATTGTTTTCGAAAGTGCCATTCCTTCTCAATCGCCTCACCCACTTTTTTCCAGTTTTTTTTATCAAGGGCTTGAGAGAGATCATC
>CAYLWK010000159.1:0-10943 GCA_964387255.1 uncultured Oligoflexia bacterium | reverse complement strand
ATAAAAAGAACAAAAAACAGTGGACTCAGGAATCATTTTTAAAAAAGGTCCGAACAGATAAAAAGCGCTCGGTCTTTGGTTCTGTCAAGTCAGGCGGAAAAAAGGCAGTGACCCATTTTAAAATTTTAAAGCAAACTAAAGCTGTAGCGTTAATCGAAGCTAAGCCGATCACAGGGCGCACGCATCAAATCCGTGTGCACTTGCTTGAAAGTGATTTTCCAATTATCGGAGATTCTATTTATAAAAAAGGAAACTCAACCAAAAACGACAGCCTTAAAAACCGACTCCACCTCCATGCAGCGACACTAAGTTTCACTCACCCCAAAAGCGAACGACAGCTCACGCTTCACTCCTCACCGGATTTTTTAGATCATCTTCCATTCTAATTGTTAAGATCATCGGTCCTTAAATTTCGGAGTTTTGATAGAGCAGAAGTTCCCAAAACAAACTCAAAAGAAAGTTTATCTGAACTTCATGATTTTATTTTGTTTTTAAGGTTGAATCTCGGACGACACACCTCACTCTGTAGTCTCATTATTCGAAGAAGCATAATTTTTAAAAAAATGCATTTTACTGCATCAAATTTTATAATTAAAGAAGTTATGGGGAAAAATCTGGGGAGCTACTTTATTTTTATTGCTCTCGTGCTGGCTTCATCTGCTTGTAGCGAAGAAGCTGAGTTGCCGGAAGATTTCAATGACCTTTCAGGCTCTGGCAGTCTATCTCTGCAGCTGACTATTACCCATGCACCAGACATTCACCGAGCTAACCAAGAAAGTTACCAAATCTCAGGAACCTGCAGTGAAAACAACGCAGATGTGAATTATCGAGTTGGGAGCCTTACAGGCCGTATCAATTGTGTAACTGGTTCTTGGATCAGCCCCATTCTCAATGTTTCAAATGAGCCAGATGATCCTCAATTTGAGATTCAAGTGATTCACACACATCCTTCAGGATCAAGCTCTCGGCCGGTGATAGAGCACGTTAACAAAGACACGCTCACTCCCTTTGTGTCTATTGTCGAATTTTCAAATATAGATTCTTCAAATGTGACCAATTACATTCTTTCCGGCCAATGTAGTGAGACGGGGCGCCCTGTAGTTATTGACATCGATTCCGCAGCTACCTATCGACCCATTTGCGGTGCTGGATACTGGAGCACAGGCTCAATTGATCTTAGTCTGATTGCCGATGCTAGAAATATTGAAATTACTGCAATTCATCAAACAGCCTCTGGAACAATGGCGAGAGAAATGAGTGTCACTGTTTCGAAAGACCTTTCAATGCCAACAGTTTCGATTAATTCGGCTCCAACGATCGACCCAACCAATGTTTTACACTACTCTATCAGCGGCGCCTGTAGCGAATCCACACTCAATGTAGAGGTTTCCATTGGAGGTCAGCTGGAAGTTGCTCCATGTGATCAGGGTGTTTGGGCGGTCCATGATCTAGATTTAAGCAGCATCCCTGATGGATCAATCCAACTCACTGCAGACCATGAAAATCATCTCGGAGAACCAGCTGATCAAGCTAGAAAAACGATCCTAAAAACTACCACTGAACCCGTTGTGACTGGACTTCAAATCAGTGAGATTCTTCCGAATTCTATCAGTCTTTCTTGGAGAACTGAAAACCCTAGCGGCACTCAAATTTTAGATTATCTCATTCGATATAGGAAAAGTGGAACAGAAACATGGTTGACATTCTCTGATGGAATCTCCATCGAGAATCATGCTTCCGTAAACCAGTTAGTTTTCTCTACTCCCTATGAATTTCAAGTTGCCGTAGTATTTGGACAGAATCGACAATCCCAATTTTCCGAAATAGTGACAGGTAGAACTCAACCCAATCATCCCGTGTTTGGTGAGAATTCAGTGATGAACGTGGGAGGTGCCACGGAATCTCGAGTGGTTGCATTCAAAGACAACACAGAGGTTCATCTCAATGGGGCACCCTTAGTAACCCTCTCTAAAGGACAAACTTACACCTTCGCATCAGCACAGTTTGACAAGTTAAACTCAAATCATCCGCTTTATGTTGCTGGAAAACGGGGTCGGAACTCGACAGGGTTTGAAAGTGGAAACTTGGTTTGGATTCCTTCTACCTGGGCTGGAAAGCAATTTAGCTTTAATGCCATTCGCAGGAATCCCCAGGTCTTGTCCGTCTTTCCCCTTGAAGATGGTGAAATCACTGTCCGTTCTGATGATTTAGAACTTGCCTCACAGAGCCTCACTACAGGTGTCGGGGTAGAATTGTCTTGGAATCACTACGGCAGCTATCAAGTTAACTCAACAGGCACGGTTTTACTCTTCCATTTTTCGGCTCAGCAAAACGGAGTTGCTGATCCAAAACCTCTTGTCCCAAGTGCGTCTGAACTCATCGGTTTCCCTTCTTCTTCGATGCGACTTACCTCAGATTTAAATAGTACAAACTATTCTGCCATTCACTCAAACGCCACCATTGAACGAGGTCACCTCGATAAAGAAGATTCGATTCATCTCTCACCTCAAGGTACAAGTTCCCTTTATAATTCACAAAGTCTTTTAATTTCTGCCGATCGACAAGTGAGCGGTGCTAGTTTTGCTGACTCGAATGGAGGATCTGCTGCGCCTTTTCTACCAACCAGCTTGATGAAGACAGCTTATGTTATTAATGCAAGCGCTGACTACGTTGCTTTTGCAAGTAAGGAGCCAGGATACGTCAAAGCTTATGACTCCAATGATCAATTGATCTCAGTTGTTTTTCTTGAAAATAGTGGTGGTTCACCCCTGGCTCCTTATAAAGTAAGACTCCAAAATCAAACAGCTGGAACCCGATATTACGCCTCTGTTCCAATTGCAGGCTGGTACCAACCCAACGAGTACGACGGTGCCATGAGAAATGACGAAACAGTTCTATTTGGTTCATTCTTAGAAGATCCCGTTGATGGTTTAGGAACACTGATCAATCCAGTAACCTGTAAAACACTCATCGATCGTGACCCAGGGCTCTCAGATGGAATCTATGAGATCGATCCAGATGGGGATGGGGGCAAAGCTCCCTTCGAAGCTTATTGTGATATGACAACCCAAGGCGGCGGCTGGACTCTCATCATCCGCTATGATCGTGACTTGGCGACGAGCTCAAATTTCTCATTACCTGATCAGGCAGGACGAACCGACATTTACCCTTCAGACCTGACAACGCTAGTTTCTACTGGCAACTTAGCAGCCTCCTTTGACGCCCGCCCGTTTGTAAGGTCAGGCGCAACTCACTTGATGCATGTAGGAACCGATGAGGGAAGTATCAACTATCAATACACTTATTTCAGTGAGATCTACCGCAGCGTGAAAGTGGTTCCAAATCTATTGTTCGACACAAACTTAGACTCAAATGATCGAGAGGGAATTCAGGGTCAAGTAACACCGTGGAGTTCTCAGCTTAAAAATCAATGGTTTGAAAGCGACTTTTCAGTCATGACGAACAGTCAAACACAAGGGAGCGCGGGCTCTTCCAATCAAGCACTCAGCGGTGGTGAAGGGAGTGCAATGTTTACAAATGGGGATCGAAATGGAGCTGTGTATTCATCTGGAGTCTCCACAGCTGGTAACGGTGACGGACATTCCGACCCAAAAGTCCAATGGGGATTCATAGGAAAAGATGGGTCACTTCAAGATTACGGCGGTGAAATAAATGTCGGCACGTATTGTAATAGGAATCTTAATTCAAATGACTGCCGACCCAAGGCACAAATGAATTTAATTTTCATTCGATGACTCAATCATTTTCTTCTTTCAAGATCATAAACTACTGATCTGCTGTCGAACCAGGCAAAGACACCTCAACAAAAAGGGTTCCTCCAAACCGTCTTTAAAGCCATAAAACATCTTCGATACTCTTAGCATTAGCAAATAGCATACTTAGGCGATCCACCCCCAAAGCGATTCCACCGCAACTTGGCAAACCTGGATTTTCCATCAAACTTAATAACGATTCATCCAAAGGTGGGATTGTGATATTGTCTTGTGAATACTTCTTTTTTCGTCTGACCTGGTCTTTGGTAAAACGATCCCTTTGCTCATTGACATGGGTGAGCTCATCATAAGCGTTTGCGATTTCCAGACCGGCAACATAAACCTCAAACCGATTTGCCCACAGGCATCCTTCTGCATCTTTAAATTGTTTTGCCAAAGCAGACTGCGATGTGGGGTACGAGTGGACAAAACAAGGACGCTTTGGATCCAAATTGGGTTCAATTTCATTGAGCCATAATTTGAAGTAAAGATCATCCCAATCGTCGTCTGAATTCGTACTGATTCGAAAAGCATGACAAAGCTCTACGAGCTTTTCTATTGGCGTATTCGATTTTAATTTAAAATTAAGGTGTTTTTGGAAAAGCTCCTGGACGGAGTGCCGTGGCCACGGAGAAGAAAGATCGATTACTTGCCCTTGATAAGAAACCTCAGTTGAATTTTTGATCTTATTTGAAAGAAAAAGACAAAGAGCTTCTGTTTGCCGATAAATCGCCTCAAGACCATCAGTATCATACCACTCGAGACAAGTGAATTCCGGCCGATGCGTGGTTGAATTCGGCTCATCGCGAAATGAGGATGCCAGCTGAAAAATCTTTTTTTCCCCCATGCAAAGAAGTTTTTTCATCCCAAATTCTGGAGATGTTGGAAGAAAAAGGGGGGAATCGGAATGGACTTGAAACGGCTGTATATGGACCTCAACACCAGGACTAGAAACCAAGAGAGGGGTTCTTACCTCCTGAAATCCTTTCTCCAAGAAAAAAGATCGAATTCCATATTCCACTTGGGTGCGAATTTTTAAGTTTTTCTGACGTTGTTGGTAGTTTAAAACAATAGAAGACGGCATGACCATTGCTCCCAAGGCTTAAGGACCACGAAAGGTATGGATTTTCAAGAGAAACTCAAAAAAGCGCTCCAATTGGACATCCATTACGATACCTTTCAACCTTTCAGTGGTGCCCAGCCAACCGCCGCGGTTTTGATTCTTTTTTCAGATCTTTCAAAGACACCGCATCTTCTAGTCACCAGACGATCCACTCGTCTCAAGTCTCATCATGGACAGTATGCCTTCCCTGGGGGAAAAATCGACGCTGAAGATCACCACCACGCTAGCCCAGCATCTCAAGTAGCCGCAAAACGAGAGACACATGAAGAAGTTGGAGTTCCCCCTGAGACCATTCAAATTTTAGGAAGTTTGCCATTGATCCCAACGTTAAGCACGCGCACCTGGGTGGAGCCTTGGATAGGCCATTTAGGTCAAAGTCATCACACAATGCCACTTGAAGTAAACCAAGATGAAGTGGATTGGGCGGGCTGGCTCTCGTGGCAGTCTTTTTTACTCTTGGACAATTACCGTAAGGAGCGTTTTCATTGGAAGAAAAAGACTTTTCCAAATCATATTTATCAAGTTCAGGATCATACTATTTGGGGAGCCACGGCGGCTATGATACACCTTTTAAAGAAACGCATAGAGCAAGCTAGTTTAACTGAGTGAATGATAATCCATCCTAAAGGAGTTGGTTGAGTGATGAAAAAATTTAAAGCGTTTGGAACTTTTTTAAGTCTCATTGCCTTTTTTGCGATGCCCTTAGCCTATTCAGAGGATACGACAGAAAAGTGGAAGTACCCTCGAATTGAGTATTCAGGAACCTTTGGAGGAGGGATGGGCGCAGGCCTCATTGGAGATAGCTATGGATTTACAGTGCAAGGCCAAGTCTCTTTCATGCTTTCAAAAGAAGGGTTTTTTGAAGATGTCTCTAATCAGGTGCACCTTGAATTTTCGATCGGTCCGACCTTTGGCTTTACTAATGCGACTCCAATTCAATACAGTGCGCATGCACGTTGGGATTTTCTTTACGACCGTACTTGGACTTTTTTTGCTATCGGTGGATTGGCTGGATCAGCAGGCGGGGGGAGTTTTAAATTATTTCCACGCTTTGGTTTAGGTGCTTTTTATCGCTTCACTGAATTTCTTTGGCTTCGATCGGAAATCAGCCATGAACAAATTCTTTTTGGGCTAACGGTCCCTTTTTAACTAGTTAATCACACTCACTCTCAAAGGAAATCATGAGTTCGAAAGTTGAGAAACCCTGGGACACTGAAAATTATTGGGAAACTCGTTTCAAAGAGCAAAACACCCCGTGGGACCTTGGAGAAGCCTCTCCCACATTGATCGCACTGGAAAAAGTGTCGAAACTTCCTGCTAACTCGTCGATTCTGTTTCCCGGTTGCGGTCGAGGCCAAGACCCACTTTATTTTGCTGAGTTAGGGTATAAAGTCTCGGCTGTAGATTGGTCTGCCATTGCCATGGGAGATCTACGCGTTCTTGCAAAACGCAAAACACTCCCCATGGAAATTCTAAAATCATCGTTTTGGGAGGTTCCTGACAGTTGGGATGGAACTTTTGACGCCATTGCTGAGCACACTTTTTTTGTGGCCATCGACCCATTGGAACGAAGTCGTTATGTGGAAAAAACAAGCGAACTTCTTACAAAAAAAGGCGTACTTTTGGCCTCTTTTTTTGTCATCCCTGAACAGAAGCAAGATTCAGAAGGCTGGAAATCACTCAACTCATCGGGAGAAGGACCTCCGTTTTCTTGTACCGAAAAAGAGATTCGAAAGCTTTTTTCTTCGCTGTATCACATAGAAATTCTCGAGCCTTCTCCTTCACCGAGGCCTGATCCCATTGGAAAATGGGAATGGTGGGCTTTGTTTCGTAAAAAATAAGCCCTTTAAGGTAGCTCAAAGTGCTACCATTCGTAGGATAAACTCGCTGCTGTGAAAAAGTTTGAATCGAATCCAAACTGGAGTGTTTCGATACTCTCTGTAGAAGTGTTTGCTCCGGAGCCTCCCAGCGCCCAATCGAGTGTTGCTTTTCCTACGTGGATTCCTGCTCCCATGCGAGCTGATGAGCCCGATTTTTTATAGGCAAATCCACCTCGCAAGGTTAACCAACTGGCAGCTTCTGCTTCAACCGAAATTTCAAATGGAAACAAATGTTGATTCACACCTTGATTTACAGTTCGACTGGCATAGCTCAAGCCCCAGTTCATTTTAACTCCCTCAGTGACATCAAAGTGCCTGCCCATTCCAACCGCAAACACCTCAACCGTGTTCGCCAGTCCATTCCCTACCTTATCTTTTCGATAAGCTACAAACGGTGTCCATTCGCCGAGACGGTAACGCAGTCCGCCTAACAGGTTCTCATTTTTACCCACCAGTGAACTGCCTTGTAAGGTCATATTAAAAAAAGGTTCAAACCCATAATAAGAAAATCCCAGCCGAATCCCTAAGTGCTTTGTGTCGTCATCGGCTCGTGCGTAGGTCAAGCCCAATCCCCATTGAATCCCCATATCCGCTGATAGAACAAAATCAACCGGTGCCAAAGAGGCGCCGTAATTCCCTGCAAGAGGTCGATTTAAGTAAACTGCTGTTTTAAAATTCAAAATAGTGGTCGAAAAGCCGCCTTGAGCAGAATCCACACCGTTTGATTTTTCAACGACCGCCCATTCTAACTGGGGGTTGAGTAAAACTGGATTATAAAAAATGCTGTACTTGTCATTATAAATCAAACTACCGCTATTTCCACCGCCACCATAGTTGTTCAATACCACACCACCAGTGCCATCACCTAAGACGAGCAGGCGTGCTCGCGATGCCAAAGCTGAGTTAGCCATAACCATATTAAAAACAAACGCAGCCAAAGTCAGAGTTGAAAAAATAAGCTTGGTCATCGTAATTCGCTCCTATGGACAGTTGATTTATTAGTTCGCATTTTTTTGGTTCTTCAAATTTTTTCATTAAACATGACTTCCACCTTCGTTTGTCTTTTTTATGGTGTCAAGAACCTGGCGCAGTAAAATAAAATGTCATATCGCTCGGCGTTAACTCTTGAGAATCTCTCTAGATGGTTGAGAGGTCCTACGTTAAACTATAAGGAGATTAAAAAGGAATTTTGTATGAAAAAGTCATCGACACGGAAGTCTAAACAGATTGGTCTGGAAGTTCTCAGCCTAGTGATTTTTGCTCTGGGCGTCTTTGTTTTGGTCGCCTTGATCACTCATCACCCATCGGACCCTTCATTTCTGAGTAATTCGAACGCACAAGCTCAAAATGCTTGCGGCTGGGTGGGATCAACACTCTCTGCTCTTTTGCTCTACTCAGTTGGACTTGGAAGCTTTTTAGTTCCTGCTGCCCTTTTTTTTCTCTCCACCACGCTTTACCAGAAAGAAACCCCTGTAAGAATCACCGGGACACTCATCGGGATGCTTTTCGCAGTGATTTCTCTCACTGTCTTTTTGACTTTCCAGTGGCCAACACTCCCTTACGCTGGCACTGAAATTCTCACTGGAGGTGCCTTTGGAACTTGGCTTACCCACTTAATCATGAAGCCACTCAATGCCGTGGGTGGTTCCATTTTATCGCTGCTTGTGTTTTGTCTAGCTATTGCGCTATCCACACCTGTGAGCATCGCTTTATTTTTCGGACGATTTTTAAAATCACTCTTCATGATCACCTATCGACTGTGTCAAATTCTTTTAGGGTATATCGCTTATTTCTTAGGCGTCATATTAGTTAAATTTTTCTATCACATGAAAAATCTTTTAGTTCACCTAAGCACTCAATTTGCGCAGCATGTGAGAGATCGAATTGAAGCACTCCGGGCTTTGCGTGAACAAAATCAGCTGGCATTTGTATCTGCTCCAGGAAGCAAGGAAACCACTACTTCAGATCATCCAAAGCTCTTACCCTCATTTAAAGAGCTCGGAGCTAAATTTAAAGCACAGAAAAAAGAAAGTTCAGATGAAGATGTAGAATCAGAAGAAGAAACAGATGAACTCACTTTATTGGGTCCTTCAAATTCAAATCAACCTGAACCGACTCTTGGAAATTTTTCTAAGAATCTTTCTCAATCAACTTCCGAGCCAGAAATTTTTCCACTTGACTTAAAAAAAAGAAACGAAGCAGTTAAACAAAAATCACCCTCTTTTTCAAAATCTAAAGCTAAGCCCACTCTCTGGAAATTACCGAAACTAGAGTTTTTAAAAAATCCTCCAAAAATCGAAACTGAATGGGATAAAAATCGATTGATTGAAAATTCTCAGATTTTAAAAAATAAACTCAATGACTTTGGAATTGATGGAGAGATCAAAGCCGTTCGTCCTGGACCCGTGATCACGCTTTATGAGTTCAAGCCAGGACCAGGCGTGAAAGTCTCAAAAATTGTTTCACTTGCAGATGATATCGCAATGGCGCTTTCCGCTGAGAATGTTCGAATCTTAGGACCTATTCGAGGAAAAAACGTGGTTGGAATTGAGATTCCGAGTGATAATCGAGAAACCGTTCTTTTACGAGAACTTCTTCAAGAGCCTGATTATTACACTGATCGTTACACCATTCCTATCGTTATGGGAAAAGACATCGGAGGACAGCCGGTTTTATCAGACCTATCCAAGATGCCTCACCTTCTCTGTGCCGGGCAGACTGGGTCGGGAAAATCTGTGTTCATGAATAGTCTGATTTGTTCATTGCTGTATCGATTCACTCCTGAGGAAATGAGAATGATCTTAGTGGATCCAAAGTTTATTGAGTTTCGTGCCTATCAGGACACGCCTCACCTCATGCTTCCCGTTGTGGACGACCCGAAAGAAGCAGCCACGGCATTAAAATGGGCAGTTCGTGAGATGGAGCGACGGTATCGAATACTAGCACTTTTGGGGGTTCGAAATCTTGCATCCTTCAATCAAAAAGTAGAAGAGATGGGCTCAGATGTGGTTCATGACATTCTCTTTTCAGAAGAAAATCAAGACCTACGATCACGAACCTCAAAAGGCTCTGACTGGATCAATGCTTTTGAGCCCAATGAAGACGGAACACCACATGTTTCAAAACTTCCCTATATTGTGCTTGTGATAGATGAGTTGGCAGATCTCATGATGGTTGCTAAGAAAGACGTTGAGGTCAATATTGCTCGGATTGCTCAAAAGGCACGAGCTGCTGGAATTCATCTCATCATTGCAACCCAACGACCGTCGACAGATGTCATCACAGGACTCATCAAGGCCAACCTTCCTACGCGAGTTTCTTTTCAACTAGCGAGTCACGTGGATTCAAAAACGATTATCGACCGCGGTGGCGCTGAACGACTCCTCGGCCAAGGTGATATGCTTTTCGTCCCTCCTGCAAGCTCTCAAATCCAACGTTTGCATGGAGCATTTATCGATGATGACGAAATCAACAAGGTCACGAAGTTTCTGAAGTCCCAAGGAAAACCTCACTATCGAGATGAGATCCTCATTGACGAAGATGATGAGGAAACAGAAGGGCAAAGCATGGAAGACGAAGATGAGCTTTTTGAACAAGCTGTTGATCTCGTACAAAATGCTGGCCATGCTTCAGCAAGTTTCATACAAAGGCATTTGAAAGTTGGATATAATCGGGCTGCACGCATGATTGAAGCCATGGAGGCGAGAGGCATTGTTGGACCCGCTGATGGCTCGCGTCCCCGAGAAGTGCTCACACAATGACGATAGAAAAACGAACTTTTTCATTAAGAACTATTTTCGACAGAATTTTGAATCAAAAAAAGGTCGTCATGATTCTTTTTTTAATGAGCCTGGTTTTCAGTTATGATCCTCATGAGAGTCTTGCACAGGATCAAGGGACCCAAGAAAATACCACCGGCGAGACCGAAGAAGAAGAAGCCGAAGAAAAGAAAAGGAGTCGTAGAAGCATACGACGCAGCCGATATCGTGAAAAAAAAGCAGAAGGCACAAAAGCGAAAAAGAGGGGCATCCGCCCGGAAACGATCAAAAGCCAATACCGACTCAACGGACGTCGACTTGACGTGGATCCGGACTGAGCAGCCGTTTACGGTTCCGGAAGAAGTCAGAAAGCTCATTCAGACCCTCACCGACGCACACCACGTAGCCT
>CAYLWK010000158.1:0-3423 GCA_964387255.1 uncultured Oligoflexia bacterium | reverse complement strand
GCACAGAAAAAATTCTTCTTTACCCGGTTGGTTAAAATAGACGTTCCGGCTTGCAAGGTGTCTGAACGTTCATTCCTATTAAGGAATATAAAAAACTGCGTCCAATTACACTTGCTTTCTTACAGACGAAGTCAAAAGAAAGGAAAAAGCATCGCCCTAGACGACCCGTTTGATGGTCGTGTGGATGTCGCCTACTACATGAATCAAAGTCCAAAAAAACCTTCGCGAGACAATCTGTCAGTGTGCTGGTTGAAATCAAAGTAATTGAGTAAAAATTCTGATTTTTAAGAATAACTCATTAAACTAGAGAGTGAATACTATTATTTGTCAATAATATAGTATAAAAGTCAGCTGATGATGAAATTTAGGTTTTCATATACATTGATTTCTTTTGCTTTAATGGGCGGCTGGATGCCTTTAACTCATTCTGCAATCAATAAATGTCTTTTGACCCACATTGATGGCGGCTCTCGTGAATCTCTCACTTCAACCAGACTTGAAGATGGTTCGCTGGTACCATGGATAGCTAAAAAAGGACCTTTTCATTTTACCCCAGAGACGCCACCAAAGAGCATTCACGAGCTTGACTATTCCAAAATAATGCCAGAAGCCTTTAGTGAGTATGGACCAGGAGGTCCATACCCACTTGGTGGAACAAAGCATAAAACGTTGCTTGCTTTGGATTTTTGGGAACAAGCAATTGAAGGTGAAGGAAGTTCTGAACAAATCGAAAGAGTTTTCTTGAAAAATGGTAGAAGAACCAAAGATCGATTTGAAGCACCAATGGCAGTTTATAAACTGAAATATGGATCAAAGGATTGGGTGATCTTCATCCAGCAAGGGAATCATCAGATTCTAGGACCGTCTGAGGTAGCAAACCAGCTCGAACTTGAAAGAGGCTACGTTCGATTATTTCGTGGAATAGGGCATCGAAGTCGGTTTGTTAAATTTAACCTTCCAGGCACTGAAGGTTCACAAAGAAAAAGTGCCTTGATTCAAACGTATTATGACTTACTTTACGAATCATTTTCTGATTCTTCCCTGTCGTTTCGGACGAGCAATATGTCTGCAAATCATGAGGTGAAACATATCGTTCCGAGGGGTTACCTTCATCTGCCAATGGTAACTGCCGAAAATTCAAAAATACCTAAAAAGTATTTGCCTCATCTTTTAGCAATAGATCGAGAGCACTATACGTTCAGTAAAGCAATAGCGGGTCAAAAATTTGGACCAAACTATGTGGAATTTAGAACGCCTCTCACTAATTTGAGAATCACGGGTGAATTTGCGGGGGAATGGGAAACTCGAATTATCGATCCCACCTTGGTAGAAGTTGTGGGCACACATGGATCTACTAGTATGAAAATAGTCGAAGAGCAAATTCAGTTCAGCTACGGTGGTCAAAAGATTCTAACTCCTCTTGCCGAGAGTTTTGACGAAATAAGAATAGAGGTTCAAGGCGATTAGGTCATTCTGTTTCAATTTTCAAACCATGTCTGAATACTACGAGTTTTACGAATAATTCGTACAATTCGTTTTTTTTAGCCTGATTGCTAAAAATCTTCAGAAGACTGAATTTTATCGAGTACTCCTGATGGACATTTGTGGGTAACTCCCTTCATTTGCTTTTTCTCGTCGCTAAATCCCACGGCACTCGTTATTTTTTGTTTGGTGACGATTTTTTTTTAGAAGAAACTCGCATTCCTACCTATTTTGGAAAAAAAGTCTGTGCCCCAAAAATGGCCTAAGCCTTTGCAGCTTGAAGTAAGAAATGGGCCTAAGTGAGTGATTTAATTGGTTGCGGGGGCAGGATTTGAACCTGCGACCTTCGGGTTATGAGCCCGACGAGCTACCGGACTGCTCCACCCCGCGCCGTACCATTGAATCTTCATTCAAATTTTCAAAGAACCAGACTATATGCGGGGAACGGTCCTTCTGTCAATGGCCGTGAAGGATTGTTTTGCCTTCAAGATAGTAAATTAATCAGGAAAGAGTTTTTAGCCCTTCTAATTCGAAGAGGTCGAGGAGCTGGTTTCGTTGACTGGAGAAGAGGTTGGCTCTATTTCAAGCTCTTTTTGCTCTTTTTTTTGTTTCTTCGCTTCTTTTTCAGCTTTCTTTGCCTCTTTTTCTTCTTCGATAAGAGGCGTGGTGACTGAAATTGATTGAATTTTTTGGCGCATTTCGCTCAAGATGGCCTCGTCTTCTTTAGGGTCATAGGCAATGCGTTCATCATCTTCTTTCATTTCTGTGACAAGCGAGCGAAGTTTTCGAATCTCAGGGGTTTCCTCTTCATCGGGGTTGTCTGACTCTGAAGCTGGAAGCATTTGTTCGAGCTCTTTCAGTGGTGGTAAATCTGATACTTGATTCAGGTTAAAGAGCTCTAAAAAAGTCGTCGATGTTGAATAAAGAATCGGTCTTCCAGGTAGCTCAGAGCGACCTGACATGTGAATCAACTTTCGATCCAAAAGCTGTCGAATAAAATACGATGAGTCGACTCCGCGGATTTGATCAATATCATCTTTTAAGATGGGTTGATTGTAAGCCGTGATCGCTAAACACTCCATTGCTCCCCGTGAGAGTTTTTGTGTCTGAACCTTAGTGCGTTTTTTTGCAATCGCAGCTTGTGAAAGTTTCGTTCTAAACTGAAAGCCGTTTGCGACTGCTACCAGCTCAAAGCCATGATGATCGGCTTCATATCGCTTTTGCAGCTCTGAGATTGCTTCTTTGAACTGAGTCGTTGAAAGATCTTCGTGAATTGCAGACCTCAGTTTTTTCGCTGAAACAGGTCGATCTGATAAAAACAACAAGGTTTCAATATTGGCCTGAAGTTCAGTAAAGTCCCACTCGATTTCCTCTTTGGACTCTTTTGATGATTTTGGGTCCTGTGGCTCTTCAGATTGCTCTGAGTCAGGATTTTCATTGAGGGCTGAGTCATCACCGTTTGTCTCAGGTTGAGTTGAACCTTGAGAATTCTTTTCAACTTGCTCCTGTGCTTCGATCTCTTCTAAGACAGATTCAACAAGTGCTTCAGCTTTATCCTGAGGGGACTGAGAGTCATCTTCTTCCAAGCGATCATCATCTTCAATCGGTTCATCCCGCGACTGAGCCTCTTCGATTTCGTAATTCTTAAATCCATAGGGATCCGTGATGACCTGAGTGTTTTCTTTAGCCTCGTGAAGTTCGGGTGAGTGATCTTTTTCAGAAGTGTTTTCTGTTTCTGTTTGATTTTTTTTCTTACTCATGTCAGCTCCTTTGACGTTTCAGTTTGGACCGCTTCCGTGGTGGCTTCATCTTTTGGAGTTTCTTTGGTTTCATCAGGGTCGTCAAACCCCGTAGCTGCACTGACATCAAAGTTTTCCAGTGACTCAATGAGCTCTAAATAAATCGGACCGTAAATTTCATGTTGATTGACTAAAAGTTTTT
>CAYLWK010000157.1:0-5297 GCA_964387255.1 uncultured Oligoflexia bacterium | reverse complement strand
AGGACACACATACACAGCTATATTTTTTTGGTATTTTCCTGGATTTTTAGGGGGGCAAAGAGAAAAGCAATAAGAAATTCCAGAAAAAGCTGAAAAAATATGGCTGTGTCTTTTTAGCTGTGTCATTGTGGGTCCCTCTGGTTCTGGCAAAAGTACTTTACTGGGACTCCTCATAGGAGATCTCAGTGCAACAAATGGAAGTATTCTAGTCACCTCTAGCGATAAGACCTATCCCTTGTCTGAAGCCCGAAAGTCTTTGATAAGTCGTATAGGTTATGTGAGTGCCGAGAATTTTATTTTTGAGGGTTCTATATTAGAAAATATCTGTTTTGGTCTGAATAAAACTCCAAATGAGGACGACGTTTGGAATTCACTTAGGTTATCCGGCGCTATGTTCGTAAAGGACATGCCCATGGGGTTACAACACCCCCTTAGTGAACAAGGTGAGGGCTTGTCAGCTGGACAAAAACAGAGGCTGGGCCTTGCCAGGGCTTTACTCCGCGATCCCGAGGTCCTCATTTTGGATGAAGCCACTTCAAATTTAGACTCAGCCACTGAAGCCCAAATTATTAAGACTCTAAACAACTTAAAAGGTAAAATGACAATAGTTTCTGTCACACATCGAGATCAAATTCTATCAATTGCCGATCAGGTCGTTAAACTTGCTTAATAGTCTTTTTCAAACTCTTTGAAGGAGGGGACTGGAATGGATATAGGCTTAGCGATACCTCGTTCCACCAAACTTTCCGCTAGTAAAAAATCATGAGGATAATCAATGGCAAAGCCTTCATAATCTTTAGTAATAAAAGGAGCAATGAGCTTGCCTTCTCTTGATTTATACCTCCAAACCACCTCTGTCCATGCTATTTCAAGTGATGAGTTTTGAATGTAAACTTTGGGTAAGTCTTGATACTGCCTGGCATGCCATGGCTTTTCCATCTGACCCTGAGGAAGAAAGCTTTCCAGTAACCCATCTTCGTCACGGATCTTCCACATCTTTCCTGGGTGTTGCTCACATAATTCTACGGCCCTCATTGAATCAAGCCCCTTCCAGCTTTCGAATTGTTTAATCGCTCGCATTAACATTTCGGTTGTCCTAAAAGGGCTGGTAGGGCGAACAATGCTGAAAATGTCGTGATCGGAGTCTATTTGCTGAAGTGCATGAGTGATCCATTGGATGTCAATTGCAGTGGAGGATGCAAGTTCAGCAGGTCGCAAAAAAGGCGCATCCGCTCCATAGTGTATCGCTATTTTTTGGATCGTTTCCGAGTCTGTTGATACCAGCACTCTGTCAAACATTTTTGATTGAATTGCTACTTGAATCGAATAGGCAATTAAAGGGTGACCACAAAGAGCACGAATATTTTTAGATGGAACCCGTAACGAACCCGCTCTGGCTGGTATCAGTGCAATTCTTTTTGACAATGATCAACCCTTTCTAAAACTTTACTTAAAAGATACTCAATCGTTGGGCACTTTACATTCTCTTTGACTGCAGCTCGGATCACTGAACCTAATATATGATCAGCTTCACCAAGATGGCCAGCTTCGACATCTCTAGCTAAAGAAGAGCTTAGATCAAAAGGAAGCTGTTTGAAAAACCTCATGATCTCAGCAGGCTTCTGAGGATACCCTTTAGAAGCAGAAACAGCACAAGCCTCAATGAGTGATTTTTGCAAAATCTCACTCCAAAAGGAGTTCTGCAAGATCTTTCCTATCGACAACCCTGTGGCGGCTGTTGTTCCCGCTAAAACACTCAGTCTTGTTAACTTTTTATAAATGACTTCCTCTTCAGAATGAGCAAACTGACAATTGATACCTGTTTTTTCGAATAAATTTTCTAGGAAATACTTTGCTTCAGGAAATCTTGAGTGAACGCTAATCTCAGCCCCCAACGTAGAATGATAGATCACTCCATTAGTTATTTTTACCTCAACCTTACCAATGACGCCTGTGATGATTTTCGACTCGGGAAAAGTATCTCTGAGTGAGGAAAAGTGTTCGTATCCATTTAATAGAGGTAGTAACCATACGTTTTCCATATGAATTTTTTTGACCCTATCTTTTGCCTGATTTAGTTGATTGGCTTTACAAGTGATCAACAGGATCGAAGGCTTAAAACCTAAATACTGGTAGACCTTCGGAAAAAAAACGCTGTCTCCCCAAGTCTCGCTCTTCAGCTGTATTCCCTTCTCTTTTATCTTTCTGAGAGTTTTAGATGGACCTACCACGGCAACATCAAGTCCCTTCGCCATCAATCGTGTAGCTATCATTCCTCCAATAGCACCTGGGCCCAAGATAGCGATGCACCCCTTACCTACTTCCATAAATAATCCTGCAGGGCGTTTTCGTTTAAACTGACCCCCCAGCCAGGACCGGAGGGTATCTTCAACTTCCCATTTTTTATCTCAGGAACTCGATTCACGATTGAGTCTTTCCAAGGCACATCATCTACATCTACCTCCATGATCCTAACGTTTGCACAGGCAGCACAAAACTGAGCATTCATAAATGTAGAAAAATGACTGTAGTAATTATGTGGCGCGATATTCATCTCGCAAGACTCTGCATAGTCGGCTATCCGCTTAGATTGAATCCAACCATTCCAATTAAAATCAATCATAGCAATCCGCATCGCCTGACTCTCAAAATAAGGCTTAAATTCCCTCAATCCATACAAATTTTCTCCGGAACAGGTCGGAACAGCACTAGCCATCGTCACCTCTTTCAAAGCCTTGGGGTCATAGCTATCTAACTCTACCCACATTGGATTAAATGGCTCTATCAATCGTGCAACTTTAATAAAACCTTCGGTGGTAAAATTGAAATTGAGGTCTAGCAAAATATCAACTTGGCTCCCAACTGCTTCTCGCCATGTCCCCATGAGAAGCTCAATTGAATCAAGTACTTTTTTTTCTGGATTTCTATCGGTAGAACCAAAGGGCCCATGAAATCCGGGATGATGAATGTAGGTATTCTGGTCATCAAAAATGATTAAATTGGTCTTGATTGCATCAAATCCCCTTTCCATGACCTCATTAGCAAAGGTCTTAATATCCTTCGGAGAAGTGATGCGCTCCTTACCAACGATGTCGTGTGCTCTTACCCGAGTAGTGCCACAATGTGACCAATATACTCTGATTTCATCTCTTAATTTTCCACCAAACAGGTCATAAACAGGTACCTCCAAGTCTTTTGCCTTGATATCCCACAGGGCATTCTCGATGCCGGCCCAAGCTTTCTGTATTAAACCGCCGTAAGTCTGGCGGGTAGCACGGAATATTTCATAATAAAGATGCTGAATCATTCTGGGATCACGACCCTGCAGCCTTTTTTTCCACTCTTCTACAATACCCTTAATACCTAAAGGTGAGCCATGCGAGTCAGTCACTTCGCTGTAACCGACTAAACCTGAGTCGGTTTCTATCTTAATAAAGATCCAAGGTCGCCACCCCGCATCACAGATCAATGTTTCAACGTTTGATATTTTCACTAAATTCTCCTTAAAACCCTTGAAAACTTGTGTCGCTATCCATCTTTTGGCAATACTGTTTGCGATATGAATCCTTCGTTGAAAGCTAATATCAAGAGTGCCTTAAAAAGTTTATCTATCGACCCTAATAACCTAAGAGAGTTTTTAATGAAAGCTAGAGTTTTAGGGCTACGATATTCAAACCATCAACTTGAAAACTTCGTGAAAAAGGAGGTCAAAAAGCTTCAATCAGACCTAGGTTTTCCTCCAACTCCATCGCCCCGATACAATGTAGGTGTGGTTTGGGAAGCGGACGGCACCTTTTTCTGGTTAGAGCAGGCGAAAAAGACATCAAAAACAATGGCTGAGATTATTTATCTCCCACGATCACTCTTTAATGATGCTTGGAAGATGATAATGAAGGGCTATACGACAGGAGCTCAGTTAGGAGAGGCCCCTCTAGACAGATACTATCGCTCCGAGTTTTCTTCTCAAAGAGAGGTTTTTAGAAGTTATTGTAAGCGTGTAATAAAAGCTTTGAAGAAGTTATACCAAATAGACGTCTTTGTATTGCCAAAATTTAACGACGATTGGATCACTGACTTAATTAGAACGTTGAAAGAATCAAACGAAAAGGTAGTAATAAATGACCGAGAAGTATTAAGTACAGTTGCTCGCATGAAGGTTTATCCACCTATCATTCGCAAACACCTTGACTTTGAGGTAGACGCTCTATGCGTAGCGAGCGATCACCATAAAGAGTTTTTCACCAAAAGTAACTATCCTCCATCGAAAATTACTGTTACCGGAAAGCTAAACTCTGATTACTGGTTTCGGTCTGACTTATGGAGAGACAGAGCCGAAATTAATTCACTGCTAGATCCTAAACGCTCTCTTATTCTCTATTTCTCTTTTGGACCAAAAACATATTTGAATTTCTTTTACGGGGACGAGATCAGGGATTGGGCCAGCTTAGCAAAAGACTACCATGAGATTTTATTGGACACTGTTAAAAGTTATCCAGATAAAATTCAGATAGCCTATAAATCTGGAGGTAAACCCCACCGAGATTATTTTGAAGGGTTTGACCGTTTTGCAAGAGAAATTAAAGAATTTGGACAAAAAGACACGTTGGTTCCACTTGATAGCAGGTACAGCAGTTTAGATTTAGCTAGAAGCTCAGACATCATTATAGGTTTTATGACTTCAGGTTTGATTGAAGCAATGTTCACTCAGAATCCCATTTTAAGTGGTGGTTGGGGAAGTCTTTACGACGACATCGGAAAAACCTTGGTACCCTATGAGGAATCTGGGGCGCTTTACTTTTGTCGCTCTAAAGAGCAGATGAAAGACCTACTGAGAACATGTATCACGACAAAGGAGAATCTAGTCGATCCCGATATGAAGATGAGAAGAAAAAAATTTATTGAGAAGTATTTTTCAAAGGCTGATGGAAGAGTGGGAGCTCGCTTGTTAGCTGAAATTGACCGCGTGCATCGGCGAAACTGAGGTGGATGAAAGCAGTTTTAAATAATCTGGACCACTAATGACAAATTTAAAGAATTCTAACTTCCAGTTTTTTATTTTCTTTTTCAATGCTTCCGTTTTCTATCCCGTCATCTTCTAGCCACTCGCTTTAGAGAAGATTCTATCACTATCATTTTTGACATGTTTTAGATTCTTCAATAGGAAAAATTAGGGTTCCGTCATTCATTTTAGTAGGTTTCATACCAAGCAACTTTTCGGCTTCTTTTCTCTTTTTCATTCCCCACCCGTATAAATACAAAAACTGATACTGACAGATATTTTTTTCAACTATTTCCCA
>CAYLWK010000156.1:0-2898 GCA_964387255.1 uncultured Oligoflexia bacterium | reverse complement strand
AAGCTCAATCAGACTCTCCACTCCTGCTTCTAACTCCATTTGAAGTTGATTAGCTGCAAGAAGGGTGGCTTTCTCGCCCGATTCAACCGACGCTCGAGTGGCATAGCCAAACGCATCTTTCCATAAACTCTGCTTAACACGGACGGTCCCTACGGCCTCCTGGAACTGAATCAATTGTGAGCTAGGAATTCCCGATTGAGAAAAGCTCGTGAATTGAGAGGCGGAATCTCGATAGGTCACATCTGCCGAGAATTCTGTGCCGAGATCAAATTTCTTCATGATTCCAAATCCAATTTCAGTTTGTTTTTGGAAATCGGTGATAAAAAATCCTGTCATGTCATTCTGATTATCGCCTCTTGAAGCTTTTACGAAGAAACGAGGGTCGAGCTGCGCCAAGGCATTCAGATAAGGCGAAGCCACTTTTTGCTCATCAGCTAAAATGGCTTTGAATTGGTCTGCATGCTGGATCGCTTGGCCCACGATGAGTTCAAGCGTGAGCGCTTTTTCAGGAAGTTCATTGAGTGCCTTTTTCATATCCTTGGACAGCTCCGAAGCAAGTGAAGGACCTGGGAATGAGGCGGTGCTTCCCAATAGCAGACTTAATAAAGGTAGTATTAAGGAGCGTGTGAGTTTCATTTGAATCAATGGGTACTTTCTTGAGGCATGTGGTTCCATCAAGCGCCTAAGTTAACGCGGTTTTTCTTATTTTTCTACGGAAGAGTGACTCGCTGAACTCATTGTTTTTTTTATTTTTTCTGCACCGCTAAGAGAGGGCGACGCCTCACTGAAAATTACAAGTTAGCCTCGCCCGAAAGCTTTGGATATAAAGACGTTTAGCAAGGGGAGCAAGTCATGGGGTTAAAAATATTTTTATTTTATATTTGTGTAATTTTTAGTGGTTGGGGCATCCCATGGAGTTCTGCCCAAATTGAGGGATTGATTCCGATTGAGGTGGAAGACGTTCCGGTTGAAGTTTACGTTCCAAAAGGGTTTGACGCGAATGATCTTACCGAAATCTGGGTAGAAGGCTACTTTGAATCGCAGTGTGAGAAGTATCGGCCACTCACTCGAGAAGATATTGACCTTTCTCAGTTAGACAGAGGCAAAATCGTCATTCACAATAAAAATTACCTTTACCAAGGCTTCCTTTGTACGCCCCATTTACAACGCTATCAAAAAAGAATTGAAATTGGAGCTCTTGGGCTGGATGGTGAGTTCACACTCGCTTTTATGAATGAGCGACAGGAGGAAAAAAACAAGCCCGATTGGTCTCTTCCTGTGGCACCTGTTGATCCAAAATATCTTGAACCCGAGCATCCGTTTGGCCCTGATGCCGATTTTTATGCTCCAGTAAAGTCGTTTGACTTCGAACTTCTTGAAGATCGCTCCACGGCTCAGATCGTGATCCACGGTGATTTCAGCGACCCTCGGATGAAGATCAAAACGATTGAAACTCGAGTCCACGAAAAGGTCATTGAAGTCGTTCCCTACTTAGAGCACTTTGACATGGATTCAGAGGTTCAAAAACAAGCTTATTCAGAGCCCTTCAAATCGAAGCCGATTCAAGTTGAAGACGTCCCTAACAGAAGAGTCTTAGTTCATGTCCGAAGCTTAGGAGGTAAAAGCGCTAGTTCGATTTTTGATTTGTCAAAAACACCCCGAATCGAGGCCAAACAAGAAGACCGGAAATAGTGTCACCAGCGGCAGCAGCCCATTTAAGTTAAATTGAAAATCCATCTAAGTTTTTTTCTAGGCGCTGATTAAACAGCGACGCGGTAACCCACGCCTCTGACAGTCTCGATCAGATTTGAGCAGGTTCCAAGCTTCTTTCTCAACCAGAAGATATGAGTATCCACGGCACGATCAATGACTTTGACTCCCGTGCCCTGAATAATATGAATCAGCTTCTCTCGAGTGAGCACTTTTCCCTGATGCTCCACTAAGGCCAAAAGAAGCTTAAATTCATAGGGAGTGAGTTTTAACTTCTCATTGCCACAGAAAGCTTGATGCGCATCTTGATCTACTTTCAAAGACTTGATTCTAAAGATCGCTCTGGATTGTTTTGGATCTGAAAGCTCCATGCGTCGAAGCAATGCATTTAAACGAGCAACTAAAATACGAGCCTCGAAAGGTTTTGTGACATAATCGTCGACACCTGCATCCAGAGCCTGAATGATTTCATCAGGGTCAGTTCTCGCCGTTAACATCAATACGCCCTGCGTTTGAAATCCATCTAGCGATCTGATTTTTTTAATGAGTTCTAATCCCGAGATACCAGGGAGCATCCAGTCGATAATGAATAAGTGTGTATCTGACAAAGACGAATTTTCAACTGCTTTTAAAAAAGATTCAGCACTGCTGTACTGACTCACTTCATGTCCATCGCGATTGAGCAACTCTACAATCAAATCGCAAATCTCTTTTTCGTCATCAATAATTACTGCTTTTATTCTTTTTGATTCCATGATGGGATTTTCTTATTATGACGATCAAAATATTGTTTGGCAATTTTATTTCTCCTTGATTCGAGTGCAAATTCGAGTTCGAAGAGCTTGACCTATAAGCTCTATTGCCAACATACCAAAAACTTTTATACGTTAGGGTTCCCAAGAAGAGAGACTACAAAGATGCAAAAAGACCAATACGAAAAACTTTATCAAGAGTCAATTGAAAATCCAGACACATTTTGGGCAAAGCAAGCCGGCCGTTTGGATTGGACAAAGCCATGGAACTACGTGCAGTCCACTTCCTTTGAAGGGGATGTGAAAATCCGATGGTTTGAAGGAGGAGAATTGAACGTCAGCGTGAATTGTATTGATCGTCATGCTGAGAAATCGCCCGAACGCATCGCATTGATTTGGGAGCCAGATGATCCAACAAAGGAACCTGCAAAGGTGT
>CAYLWK010000155.1:0-3786 GCA_964387255.1 uncultured Oligoflexia bacterium | reverse complement strand
TGCGATTTCTAACGCACTGGGAATGTCATGGGTAACAAAAATGCCCGTGACGCCTTTGGTCTTTAGTTTTTTAATATTATTTAATAGTCGTTTTGTGTTGGTGGGATCCAGACCTGCAGTTGGCTCATCAAATAAAATAATCTTAGGCTCCAAAATAATAGCTCTCGCCAGTCCGGCGCGTTTTTGCATCCCTCCAGATAATTCAGCAGGCAAAAGCTCGTTCGAGCCACTCATATCAATCAACTCAAGCATCAAGTTGACCTTGTCGTGGATTTGCTTTGGACTGAGCTGTGTGTGAGCTTCCAAAGGGTAAGCCAAATTTTCTTCAACCGTCAATGAGTCAAATAACGCACCATTCTGAAACACGTAGGCGATCTTGATTCTGACTTCTTTTAACTCGTCTTCGCTCATCTGAGTGATGTCTCGTTGCTCAAACAAGATAGATCCCTCATCAGGCTTCTCTAGTCCAATGATGGATCTTAAGATCACTGATTTACCCGTCCCAGACCCCCCAAAGAGGGCAAGGATCTCGCGTTCATAAAGATTGAAACTTACTCCGCGATGAACCACTTTGTCGCCAAACGACTTCTTCATATCTTTTACTTCTAGTACCGTGGCTCGCGACATGATCTAGTTCACATATACCGTGATAATAAAAAATTTAGTTAAAAAGAAATCACTAATCATAATAAAAATACTTGAAGTCACCACTACCCAAGTGGTGGTGTTGCCCACACCAACGGTCCCTTTCTCAGTGGTTAATCCTTTCCAGCAAGCCGTGACAGAAATAAAAAAGGCAAAAACCATGGTTTTCACCATTCCTGACCAAAGATCTCCAATGGTAATGCTCTCTAAAACCTTGGCAACAAAAAATCCTGAATTAATATTGAGCTCATGTTTGGCAATGAGCATGGCGCCAAAAAGCCCAATATAATCCGCAAATAGCGTCAAAATCGGTAGCGCAATCAGTGCAGCCACCACCCTAGGAATCACAATGCGATTGATAGGGTTCGTGCCAAGCGCACGGATCGCGTCAATTTGCTGTGTGACTTTCATTGAGGCCACTTCTGAAGCAATTCCAGATCCAATTCGTCCTGCAAGCAATAAACTCGTAAAAACAGGTCCCATCTCTCTGAGCACTGCCATCGCCACAATCTTGGGAACATACAGGGTCCCTCCAAACTTTTGCAGGCCATAGCCGAATTGCAATGCCATCACGGAACCTGTCGCAAGCCCTGTCACAGCTACTAATAAAAAACTTCTCAATCCAATTGAGAAAATCTGCTCCACGGTGAGCCCAAGATAGAAAGGTCCCCGTAGGAGTTGACGAAAGATCTGAAGTGAAAGAAGCCCAAATCCCCCGGCAAATTCGAGCGCTCCAAGGACGCGAGAACCTATTTTAGTCACAAAATCTTTGACGACTCCAGGTTTGGAAGCCTCTATTGGCAGAATTGTTGTGGACATACTCTTTTGAGTTTAGCTTTCGATCTTCAGGGAAGCAACAAAACGCTCGAAATCGGCATTTTCCGCAGGAAAACTCTTTGGACTTGCAAAATACATCAAATCGTAAACACACTGATCTGCTTTTAAAACCACTATTTGAAACCTTCGCTGTTTTCCGTCCACACTCCCATGCACAGAGGTTTCTAAGGCAGGAAAAAGTTGAACCTGAAAGTGACGTTCTTTTCTTTCCGACAAATTTTCAACGCCTAATAAAAGGAGTTGTGTCAACTCTCTGAGTGATTTTTGCATTTGAGTGCCGCCTTCACGACACGAAGAGTTCAATGAGATGATGGAGGCAGTTTTTCTGCTTTGAAAAACCACATCAGAAACTTCAGTTGATTGATCTTCACCGTTTTTTCTCTGATTGGTTTGACTCGGATCGATTCGCTTCCAAACGGATGCGTTCTCTTGCGATAAATCCAGCACATCATAATGCGCAGATTTTACCGATACTGGATCTTTCGTTCCAACAAGCAACCCAACGGTGCTGCAGGAAGTCATCCCGATTAAAATGATGCCACCCAGAAGTTGTTTAATGTCAACGCGGCGACAGAAAACACGATATTTCTGACGGTGGGTCAAAAAATCGTGGTTTTTATTTCCCATGTCATTTTTTCCCGTCTGCCATAGACTATGAAAAAGTCTCAATGCTTTCAAACCTTTATTCTTAATGAAAAGATTTTTGCTTTGCCAGGCAAAATTGGCACTCGGCTTGCTTTTCCTCTTACTGGATCTTTAACCCAGTAAGGACTCACTGGAACTATGGAAATCATGGGCAGGAAGCTCGTCTCATTTCATTCTCGGATTTCATTCATTTGGATTCTTTTCCTTTTACCAGGCCTGGTGAGTGTATCTGATTCAAAAACTCCAGTTCAGCTTGAAAATCATCCCTTTCATTCTCGTTTACGTGTCAAGATTCATCAAGGAATTGACGTGGAGTGGAAGCCTCTCTCAGGTGGGTTTCAGATTCTTTTTAAAGGACTTTCGCTTTCAGATTTAGGCGCTCCTTTTGGACAGGAGCAACAATGGGTGGAGCCATTCAATCAACTCAAAGACGAACGCCTCTCTATGTTAAGAGTCTTAAATTCCCAAAAAGGCGTAAAGATTATTGGAAAATGGAAATTTAAAAAAGGTCCGAAAGCACCCGCTTATCCTAAAATGAATACCTTTCATTTTACAGATCAAGAAAAACAAGAATTTGTCCTCGATTTTTGGGTTAGAAAAGGACCTACCTGGGGACAAGTCCTCCAAAAAGAGGCTGAGAAAAAAAGAAAAAAAGCTTTCGAAGCCATTGAGCAACGCCTTCAAAAGCGCGTCCAAAGAAGAAAAGCAAGCATTGAACGAAACAATCAAATCGCAGACACTGACAAGTTTTGTAGACAAAAACTAGATGAACAATCTGATGTCTTTATTCCCTTTAAATCAGCTCATCAAAGAGTTGATTACTCCAAAATCTATCCACTCACGATGCCTGACAGTGACTACCCTTACTTTCAACCAGATGGAGGAGGAAAAGAGGGAGAGTATATTCGCCTGGCCCTTTCGCTTTATCGTAGAGGAAAATACGCTCTAGCGATTCGAACAATCAAGTTCTTTTACCGGGACATTAAAAACTCAAACAACTTACTTCAAATGAAGTTTCTTCATGCCAACACATTGATGAAACTGGGACATTTGGATAAAGCAAAAGAGATCTTCAAAGAAGTAATGCTTGATGACCCTGAGTCACCAGTTGCTTTAAATTCTGTGATCTATCTTGCAGGATCTTCTTTTGAGAATAAGGCGTATCTTGAGTCACTTGAAAATTTTCTATGGTTGATTAAGCACCACTCAGCACATCGCCTTAATTGGACATTTCACCTGGGAGTCGCAGAATCTGCTTACTACCTTAAGCAAAGTGAAAGAGCCGTCAAAGCGTTTCAGTGGATCATTGATAAATCCAAGAATGAGAAAATCAAAGCTAGGGCCGCCCTAAGATTAGGAGATCTATTTCTAGATAGGTATCAATACGCTCAAGCACTTGCCTATTACTACCGAGCTCTGAAGCAATTTGGAGGAAAGGCAAAAGACTATCCTGAGATATTCGTAAATCGAGGCGAGGCTCTTTACTGGTTAGGGGAATACGATCGTTCGGAGAAAGAGTTTCAAAGCTTCCTAAAAGAGTTTGAATCTCACCCAATGAGTTGGAGAGCGAGTTTTAGGCTAGCAGAAATTGAAGGAAGAAGAAAAGGAAGAACAGATACTTATCAAAAGTATCTCTATGAGACAGTCAATTCAAACCCT
>CAYLWK010000154.1:0-2959 GCA_964387255.1 uncultured Oligoflexia bacterium | reverse complement strand
ATTCTTTTTTCAATTTCTTTTTTTTCTCTGTCATTGATTTGATTCACTTTGAGATCTTGTCCAGAAAGAGACGCATCCACTGCTTGATTCTGATTTTTTGTAGCCTCATCCAGAAGCTGCTCTGAAATACGGCTTCCTGGCACATTGAGAAGGAGGCTTTCTAGTTGTCCAACCTTCGTTTCAAGCTGATGCATGCGCTCTACTAAATGAGAGATGAGTTTTTGATCTTCAATCTTCTGGATTTGCTTTTCTTGCTTTTTACGAAGTCGCTGATTGAGCACGGCTCGCTTAAATTCAATGTCTTCTTTTGATTTTTCAACAAGACTTTTTTGCTTTGACGTAGCCGATGGATCTTGAGTCTCACTCAAGTCAATGGGGCTTGATTTTTTAGAATCTGACGATTCAGCAGTTTCATTCTTTTCGTTTTTTTTTGGAGATTCTTGTTTTTTCTCAGACACTTCAGAAGCGCCTTCTGAAGCTTTTTCCACTCGGACTCGATTTCCGTTTTCTGCCAGTGAAACAGAAGGACTCATCAAGCTAGCGCCGAGTGCGACGAACGAAGCCACGTTCATCAAATACGACCAAATGTCATGGCTTTGATTTGAATCGAAAAGATCGCTCGCTCGATTCACCCAATCAGGTGCGCTCAAGGGAGATTGATGATCATCGCGCGAAGGCTGTCGACGCATTGAAATTCTTGATTGCGTCTGTTTCGACTCTCGATGGTGTTGCTCATTCATCTCCAAGCCATGCGTAGCATTGCTCATTGAGTTCATGGGTTGTTTTGGATCATGATGCTGTTGGGGCATCTGAATCACTCCTTTACAAACTTGTTTTCAAAGTCTTAAAAGACTTTTTTTCTAAAATCCTTGAACTAACACCTGGAACGAAAACCCCACTGCGTGCATGACTGCCTTTGGTTGAAACTCGGTCTTAGTTTTTGCTTCAACCCACACTTCAGCTTCTGCTCAACGCGTCATTCGAATACCTGATCCATATCACATAGTATTAGCTTTACCAAATAATTTTTATCGGATTTATTGATTTAAATGAATTCTGTTTCAAATGAAATGAAATGAGTTTTATTCTCCAAGGAACTCAGTCTCAAAATTCAATGAAAGCAGTTAAATAAGGCTCTGTGTCCCTGGGGAAGGACTTTTGAAGCAGCAACTTGTAGAAGAAGCAGGAACCACGATTCGTAAAAAATAGCAGCTCTGCACTGAAGATTACCAAAAGAATAAAAACATCATTTTTTTATAGACCTTGAGTGGCTTGCACGAAGGCCTGAAGATCATTCCATTGCCCCCCACTCAGCTCAGGGAATCGATCCTGATGCTCAAGCATGATTTCAAAGGTCCTGATCAACGAGGATGGATCTACCCATTCAAATAAATGTTCGTCAATCGACGTTGCCCAATCCACTAAGAGACCTCTTAGGCGTTGCAGTTGGGGTTTTTCAAAGCTTGCCAAAGTAGGATCTAATTCTTTGATTTTCTGAACCCAGGCAGGAGCAATCACTTCAAAACTTGCAGCTGAAAGCTCATTGAGTTCATCCCAGGCCTTTGGATTATCAATCGCTTGATCTGCAAGTCTTCCAAACTCAATCAACCACTTTGCTCCATCACGACCGGTAAAACCACGTTCATGATCTGCTACACCCACCCGTTCGATCACCGAAGGCTCAGGGGTCGTGGCTTCGTCAAACGCATCATTGATTCTTTCACCTAGCGTTGATTCATCTGCAGCTTCCGCTAGTTCCCTGTCTCTTAGGCGAGTTCGAGTTCCAGGTTCCACATGCACCGGTCTCACAGGCTCCCTTGTCACCAGCTCAACTTCATCGGCTTGTGTTTTTTTTGAACGATAATAATCTCGCTCACGCCATGGAAGGGACTCCACCTTTTGAGAGCGAGCCAGCTCTTTAGCGGCTTTTTTAAGCCCATTTTTACCTTTTGCTACTTTAACCACATGGATTCCATCATTTGTTTTTTGAAAAATGATCGCCACTTTCCCATGAGAAACTGTGTTTTTTTCAACGTAACTCAGCGATCCCAACTGCCAATCTGATACGACGAAGCGACGTGAGACTTCTTTTCCTTTTTCTAAATCCTGTAAAAGTTCTGCTAAAAAATGATGGATCTCGTCGACGTTGAGGTTTTTAACGTCTTTTCGGTAAAACTGTGAGACCACGACGTCTGCTTGGAGTTTTTGAATTTCATCAGCTGAAACAGGAAGCACTTCGCGGATCCACTTTTCCTTCCCAGGTCCATAAATAAATTGCTCGTGCTTTTTAATTCGAGCAAGCAAAGCTGAGCGCAGAATATCCGCAAGTGATTTGTTGCTTGTTTCAAGTCGTTTGAGGTAGTTTCGAATCCGGCGTCGTTCGTGAGAACCAAAGTATCCCGCTTTCACCTGTTCTTGTCGTCTTAACAACGACTCTGGCACCGCTTGCCCTTTTCTACGATAGGCTTCAATTTGCCCCTCGATCAACTTCAAATGCGTAGCAATATTGATTTCCATCCCAGCTCGAAAATCAGCCTCTTTGAGTCGCTCTTCATAAGCTTTGCGCCTGATCTGCTTTTGCCTGCTAGGATTTAAAAGAAAATTCGCTGCCTGAGATCTAGATGCGCCTTGCGGGCTCACTTCGGAACTGTCAGCCACATCTGCCAGGTAGTTTAAGATTTCTGTACGACCGAGTGTGCCTTGGCAATCTCTAGCAGTTGAACTTTCACCCGTAGCCTGAACCTCGCTCACCTTAAAAAGTCCAAAACACAAAAGCTCGAACACGAAAAACCAACCAAAAAATAAGAAGTAATTAGAAGAACCTAATTTAGTCACACTACGGTGATTTTCTAATTGATTTTGAGGGTGCTTAAAGTTCGCAGTTGATTGACTTAAAAATCGTTTCATAGGGGTTTAGCTAGCTTATGCTGTGTCCGCTTCGTTTCATCGTCTCTGCTTG
>CAYLWK010000153.1:0-6264 GCA_964387255.1 uncultured Oligoflexia bacterium | reverse complement strand
AAGAACTGATAAAAAGCACCATCACGGCAAACCCGGTCTCCCAGCTCCAACGAAGTTGTTGTGCATTTTCCAAAACCGTTTGAATCAAGGCTACGCCTTTTTGGCTTAACCCTAACGTTGTCTCGATGAAAGAAACAATCTGAAGTTCAATTTCTGTTTGTTGTAAAATCTCACTTGCTAAGGAAACAAAGAGAACTAGGATCGGCGCTAAGGAAAGCAGCGCATAAAACGTAATCGCAGCACTCTGACGAGGAATCTGATGAAATCGAACGGCTGCAATGACGCGCTTTAATAAGTTCATATCACTCCCAGATTTAAAATGCCTGTGGTAGATTACGGTCTATGGTACCTATGTTTCAAGCTGTCGTCTTGGCCATTTTTTATGGATTTTCAGTTTTCCTCCCCATCAGCGCAGAGTCTCACCTTTGGGCGATTCCGTATTTTTTTGACTGGCATGAAGTCTCGATTGAATTTAAAGGAGCATTGGCTTTTTCAAGTCTGCTTGCCCTTTTAGTCTATTTTCGTCATGACTGGGCAAGCATCTTTGCGTCTTTTCTTAGAGTGGTTTTACTCTGGCAAAAACCGAGAACTATTGATGAACGAATGCCGTTTTTTGTTTTAGCAAGCTTGATTCCCCTCCTTTTAGCTTGGCATTTTTTTCAAGGACACATTCTCCCCCAAGGCCCCGTGGCTTTATGGATTGGAGGTGGACTGATTCTTTTCTCTTTGCCTTTGGGACTCTCTGAACGTTTGAACCGAAAAACAAAAACTATTTTTAATTGGAATGTTTTGGATGCTGTTTTACTTGGATTTTGCCAGATTCTATTTTTAATCCCGGGTGGTGGTAGGCAAGTAGGCGCATTCACGGGTGCTTACCTTAAAAACTATAATCTAGAAGCTGCGCTTAAGTTTGCTTTTTACTCCTTTTTGCCACTACTTATTTTAGAGAGTCTCCCATTTTTAAATGCGATTCAATGGAGTGGGTCTCAGCCACTTGCTCAGCTAAACTGGCTATCTTTGATTATCGTGCTCATCACGACTTTTTTTTGTGGGCTCATGGCGATTGGGGGGCTGATGAAAAACCTTGCGTCTCGGGGAATGCGCGGGTACCTCACCTATCGGTGCCTTTTAGGGGTGGGTCTGATTTTGGTTTATTTTTTCAAACACTAGGCTCAGTCATTTCCTGACAAACTAGATTGAGCATTCGGGGGAAGATCGACCATTTCTTTAAGCTCTTTGCCGACTTTGAAAAAAGGCACTCGCTTTGGAGGCACTTGAACCACTTGTCCGGTTTTTGGGTTTCTTCCCTGATAAGCCTCATAAGTACGATTCACAAACGAGCCAAATCCTCGGATTTCAATGCGATCATCTTTTTTTAACGCATCCGTCATCATCTCAAAGATCAGATTCACCACCATTTCACTTTGCTTGTGCTGAAGATTGGCCTTTTCTGCTACGAGGTTGATCAAATCTGCTTTGGTCATGATCACTTCCTTCCCTATTCATAAAAGCTAAAGATTTCAGCAACTTTTGGCAAGTAAAATCTCCCATAGTCGGAATCCCTAACAAAACCGCCTCACACCACCGTAAACCGCTCTAGAATCTTAGAAACGGGCCTTATTAGGTCAGCTTTTGGCGAATCTCTTGAATCCCTGGCTTTCCCCATAAATCGAGTAAAAACCGCTTATGATCTGACTGAAACCCCTTGTAGCGCAGCGTTAAGATACTTTTTCGTTCTTTGGACCTCACGTCAAAGTCCTCTAGGATCAAGTCATGACTTTCTAAAGAGGTATTAATCACTTTTCGAAGACTTCCATCTGGATCCACTGCAACGATCTCACAGCTAAAGGTCCACCCACGAGCGATGAATCGTTTTTCTAAAAAAGTCACACAGATCAGAATCCCGACCACACTCGCCGAAGCCAGGATTGCTGGAAGAAAATAGCCTAGTCCGATAAAAATACCGACCGCTGCCACGACCCAGATAGAAGCCGCGGTCGTGAGTCCAACAACGGTTCCCCGAGCTTGAATGATGGCACCGCCCCCTAGAAAACCAATCCCAGAGACAATCTGCGCTGCCACGCGCCCTGGGTCTCCATAAAACCCTTGATCTGAAAACGACCGGGAAAGAAGCACCGACATTGCGGTGTACAGTGCCGCTCCAGCACAGATCAACATATTGGTCTTAATTCCAGCAGCCTTATTTTTTAACTCCCGCTCCAGACCGATCAATCCCCCACATAAAAGCGCCACCCCTAGGACTGGCCCCAAATAACGCACAATTTCATAAAACGAGACTGACGATGAGGAAAAATAAAGACTCATGATGACTAGTGTACCTTATCTTTTTTTAAAATCGGAAACTCCAGGTAATTTTGATCGCCTTTTTTCTTATGGCCTGACTTACTAGCACGCGGTAAACTACTAAAAATGTCGGTAGTTAACCAAAAAAACAACAACGCAACGCACCTATTTCCGTCGTTTGTTCTAACGCTCTTTATTTTGAGTGGTCTATTTCTCACTCACCCGACTGCTTTTTCCAAAGACCGAGTTCCTGCAGGTGAGATTCAATGGGTGAAAGGCAATCCTGATGCCAGCCGAAAACCACGAGATCAGCTTTGGTATGTGCAAGTGAGAGAAAAGTGTGGCTTCACCATTGGTTACGGAAAAGCTAAAAACCAATCGTTTATTTTGGCTTGTAGTGGCGAGGTCTTAGATGCCCGGCAATGTTATCAAGATTTTAAAAAGAATCTAAAAACCAAAGCGCCTCCTCCAGTAAAACAACTCAAAGGTCAACATCTGAACTGCCGATGGAAGGACCGACCTGAGATTCTCGAACAAAGCACGAACCAATCCTGTCAAATCGGCGTTGGGATTGCAGTTTGTGGTCCAAAAGAAACTAACTCTCAATCGCTCCCTCCGGGAGTCAGTCCCGTTAACAACGAAGCACTCAAGGACCCAACATCTGCGACTGACCCATCAGCTCCTTCTTCCTTACCTTCATCGCCTTCTACCTCTTCAACTTCTGCATCGGATGATCGCAAAAATCAGGTTTCTTCCAAATCCTCTGGTGGTTTGGGATCATCGAGTAGTTTGCCGCCGCGAGATTCCGATCTTTCGCCCCCTCCTGGGACTGTTGAAACGCTACTCGCTTGTCAACCTGATCAAGCGGGAAATGCCAACAATTGTTTTAATGATACGAGCATCCAGTTTAATCAGCCAAAACCGAAGCCAAAACCCCAAGCCCCCCCAAGAAGACGTCGAGGATCGGATGCAGGCAGTGCTCAGTAATCACAACAAATCTAATCAATCCTTGAAGGGATTTTCTTTCAGCATCCAACCACTGTCGCTGATCGTAGTCTATTTTTGCTTAGAGATGATTTCGAGTGTGAGCTTAGAGATCGGCGGAACCTTTCTACGAGAAAAAGGCTTGCTTGAAAAAAATAGTGCACGAAGTCCTTTTTTGATATCAGTGGCAATTGCAGCACCAGCCCCTTCTTCTGTGCTCAGGGGGACGATTCATGGATTCAATTCAAGATATTTGTTTTTACGTCAAAAATCCGGGCAAATCCTCCAAATCTCTCGTAAAGTGCTGCCTGAAAATCTTCCCCTCCGCCCTGGTCAACGAATTAAAATTTTTGTAAACACCAGTGGAAAAGGGTATCGCGTTAAAACCATTGACGAATGATCAGAGTCCTTAATATCAATTGCCTGAGTCGAGTTCAGGAGCCATAGTTAAATGGATATAACAGTTGTTTCCTAAACAACAATTCTGGGTTCAATTCCCGGTGGCTCCACCACTTGTCAAGCTGGTCGAAACGTCAATCGCAAAAAAATCCTTCCCACAATAAAGCTGTGCCGCAAACCCCTGCCTTTTGATCACAATCCGATGAATGAGCGACTGAATCACCTTGGCCTGGTCCTCCTTGGAGCCATAGGCAAGCCTCCTAAATCCCTTGAGGATTTTCTGATAGTCCATGACGGGGATGGGAGAGTCCGTGGCCTTCGCTTCTAGCTTTTGGATTTGTTCCTGAGCCTTGGCTTGCTCCTTTTCGAGCTTCTCCATTTGCTTATAGATGGGGCTAGCGGAAACGGTCGTTGGGAGTTCCGAGAGGCGCTCCGTCAGAATGGAAATCCGATTCTCAATGAGTCTGGCTTTCTCCTGGAAGCGCTTAAGCTCATGATGCTCACTCTTGAAATCGAATTCAAAGACAGTAGTGCATATGAGTATTATGAAGTGCCTCAGTACGTATTTGAAGAATTCTTGCAGGCACCTTCAAATTTTCTAATAATCTCTAGCTGGCACATCGCAGCGGTCGCCTCGCAGCTCTCTCAGGAGGAATTCAACTCTGTTTATAAAAGATGCCGTCAAGAAGATTCAAAAGCTGAGTCGCAATGTGTTGTGGACGCTCTTACTAAGAAGGAGAGTTTTTTCGTAAGAGCAATCTCTTTAAAAGGGGGAGAAGTCAAACTTGTTGAAAATGACGTCATAGAATTTCGACCATATCACTACACTAAATTCCCAAAAGGGCAAAAAAAGCAGATATTCGATTACGTCGGAAAAGAAGTCACCGAAGTCCCGAAAACATTTTTGTTATACGAATACAAGCAAGCCTCTAAAACAATTATGTATGTATTGGTTGATCCTGCTTATGAAGATGAATTCAAAAGCTATTTTGGAACAGATAAACAGGTACCTCTAGCGCCACTAATTGGGGTCTGGACTATGTTTGTTCCTAGCAATCTGCTAGGTGGTTACAAAAAGTGGAAAAAATGGGTGTATGATTGGGCAATTCTCCATCTCTATTCTAAAAATTATTTGCAAAAAGATTAATTATTCGCAACTTTTTTCAGTGTAAAAATATAAGATAATTTCTAAACTCCCTGGTTCATCATCCCACATCCAAGGGGGAAATCATGAAAATTCTTTGTTTAGTTGCGGGATTAGTAAGCTGCCTTAGTTTCACAGCACATGCTGATGTTCTCGCGAGTGTCCGTGGATTGAAGTGGATTCTTCACTTTCTGGTGCGAGAGTGGCTCGGGTATTGGATGACCTCAAGCGAGCAGGTCGTAAGCCCAAGGTCATTGTTCTCGATAATGTCCTGAATTTACATCGAAAGCCCTGGACCTATGGGCCTACGAGAATCAGGTGAAGCTCGCATTCATTCGCCCTGGGAAGCTAACCGAGAATGCTTTCATAGAAAGTTTCAACGGAACCTTCCGAAGGGAATGCCTAAATGAGCACTGGTTTACTTCTCTAGAGGATGCTGGAGAGAAAATCGAAACCTGGCGAAAGGACTATAACAAGAATCGTCCTCACAGTTCTTTGGGTCGGAAAACACCCGAAGAATTTTTGATGGACCTAACAACCAAACCTATGATGCAGCAACGCTCGAAAATTTAGTGGACGAAAAAAGGGGTAAGGTCAACCACTCTTTTTGAGATGCAAGTAGTATCGCAAGGTTCCACGGTCTTAGATTCAACCAGGGTTGGAAATAGATTTATGCCGCTTTCTTAAGAGGTTTGATTGAAACGCTAATGCCAAGAACAATCGCTATTTTTGCAATAAAATCCATGCTGACTTCGCTGACTTGCCCTGATTCCATTCTTGCAATGGCGGGTTGTTTACTTCCAATCTGCTTTGCTAAAGCCGATTGAGTAATCCCTGCTTTGATTCTTTTGTTCTTTAGTTTTTCGATAATTCGCTTTTTTTCTTTGATGAGATTCATTTCCACTTTGGTGAGTCCAAAGTCTAATCCGAAGGCTTCAGCGTTTTTGTATTTTCGATTTTTTTGATTCATAATATCTATATTCCTAAGTCCTTAATTCTCATTTTTAACGTCTTTGTGGTCTTTTTATCGATCTGCTGAGTCTTCTTTGCAGCAGCATGGATGACATAAATTGATCTACCTACTTTCAAAACATAGAAAATTCGATAATCTCCATCTGAAAAAGAAAGCCTTAGCTCATGGAGCCCTTTAGCGATCTTAGGTAAGGGCTTTGAGATGGGCATCCCCAATGACTTTCCAGACGAAAGCTCATCAAACAATGCATAGGCATCAATTAAAACTTTCTTAGGTGCTTTCTTTAATTCACGCCTTGCTTGAGGAATGACAATGATGTCCATGCTGAGTCTTATTATAACGAAACCGTTATTAATTGCAATACCAAACTAACCTTATGATGATAAACTTAAATGGTTTAACTAAGGGCATCAATTCTGAGCTTTTAAGAGCAGTTCCTCAAAAATTGCGGTTATTTTGA
>CAYLWK010000152.1:0-6073 GCA_964387255.1 uncultured Oligoflexia bacterium | reverse complement strand
TCACTTTGAGATTTACAATGAGCTTGCTAAAGAATTTTCTGAACTGATCGAAGTAGACCCTTGGATGATTCAGATTGCGACAAACGTTGTGGAACCTGTCAACTTTAATGAATCTCAAGGGATCGAGCAAACTGCAGACGTTGCTAAGAGGCTTCTGGAATCGATGAAAAAAGAATACTCCAAACGAGCCATTCCAGACAAACCAGTCGCCTTCATTAAAAGCAATCAAGGCACTTACGGCATGGGAGTGATGGCTATTGAGAGCGCGGAAGAACTTCTCACCATCAATCGACGGGTTAAAAACAAAATGTCCGTTGGAAAGAATCGAAAAGGAATTGAAGGGATGATTGTTCAGGAAGGAATTCCCACATCACTTTCCATTCACGAAAAACCAGCTGAAGCAGTCATTTATTTAATTGGATGCGAGCTCATTGGGGGGTTCATGCGTTCCAATCCTGAAAAAGGACGAAATGAAAATCTCAACGCAAGAGGCATGGTTTTTAAAAAGTTTTGTATGTCTGATTTACAAACGTTTCTAAACGGAACCGTGAATGAAACCGACCCCCCCTATCGAAATCATCTTTTTGAATTAGTCTACGGGTCCATTGCCAAACTCTCAGCCCTAGCAGCAGGAAAAGAAAGCACACAAAGCGCTTCATCTCCATAGAAATCTTGCGTTGCGTTATTCTTTTATAATCCTATGAGGTTTTTTTAGCTGGGTTTTAGACTCAGATTATTTTTTGATTTGTTCATTCAGGACTAATGCTATGCTGAGGCGGCTATGAAAAATGAAAGTTATCCTGCTCGTGTTGAAAAAACCATTTTAGATGTGATTGGCCAGACTCCGTGCGTGAAAATCAATCGAGTTTGCCAGGAAGTCGATGCTGAGGTTTATGGGAAACTGGAATTTTTAAATCCAGGTGGTTCCATCAAAGACCGCCTTGGATACTATCTGATTTTAGATGCTGAGAAAAAAGGGACGCTCAAACCGGGAGGGACGGTGATTGAGGGTACCAGCGGGAATACCGGAGTGGGCCTTGCCATCACTTCAGCCATTCGGGGCTATCAATGCGTGTTTGTGCTTCCAGATAAAATGTCGGATGAGAAAATAAAAAACCTTCGTGCCTTCGGAGCAAAAGTCGTAGTCACTCCAACGGCCGTAGAGCCCGACGACCCAAGAAGTTATTATTCGGTCTCTAGGCGCTTGGCGGAGGAAACGCCCAATTCTATTTATATTGATCAATACAATAATCTCGCAAACCGAGAGTGTCATTATACCTGGACAGGTCCTGAAATCTTAAATCAGATGCCAGATATCGATGTCTTTATGGCAGGGATTGGAACAGGTGGAACGATTTGTGGCGTGGGAAAGTATCTCAAAGAACAAAAACCTGATGTAAAGATCGTAGCAGTCGATCCTATTGGTTCCATTGTTTACGACACGTTTAAAACTGGAAAATCACCTGAGGCAAAAACCTATAAAATCGAAGGGATCGGCGAGGACTTTATTCCAAAAAACTATGACTTCAGTGTGATTGATGACATGGTTCAGGTCGATGATCAGGAATCATTTTTAATGACCCGAGAGCTATTAACGAAAGAAGGGATCTATGGGGGCATCTCGAGCGGCTCAGTGATCGTAGGCGCGAATCGTTGGCTCAGTCAAAATCAAGCTAAAATGAAAGGCAAGAAAGTTCTTTTATTGCTCCCTGATAGTGGAAATCGTTATTTATCTAAAGTGTTTGACGATGAGTGGATGGTTGAGGCTGGATTCTTGGATCGCTCTTCTCGTGGCAAGGTCGATGACTTACTCCATTTTCTAGGAAAAAAAGATGATGAAGTCACGGTAGCCCACCCGAGACAAAAAGTGGCAGAAACAATTCAATTAATGCGGGATCACGGGATCAGTCAACTGCCTGTAAAAGACCAGGAGGGCTGGTATAAGGGTGTGGTGACGGAAGAAGCGATTTTACTTGAACTGTATGAAGGAAAAATCAAACCCAGTGATGCCATTGAGACCGTCATGAACGCCGACATTGAGTTTGTGAAGGTTTCAGATCCGATTGAAAAAGTCTCAAAAGTCGTGATGGCTGATCGCTATCCTCTTGTGATCAAACCCGGAACCGAAAGTGAGATCAAGGCGATCATTACTAAAATTGATCTCCTTAGCTACTTAGGAGCACGATGATGGAAACACCTTCCAAAGATCTTCAATTTGAAACACGCTGTATTCATGCGGGACAGACGCCTGATCCCACGACTGGGGCGGTGATGACCCCCATTTATCAAACGAGTACGTTTGTACAGACCTCTCCTGGAGAGCATCAAGGCTATGATTATAGCCGTGCAGACAATCCCACTCGAAAAGCTTATGAAGATTGTATAGCTGCGCTTGAGTACGCACGCTATGGACTCGCTTTTTCGTCTGGAGTTGCGGCTATTGATACGATTGTTCGGCTTTTAAAATCAGGCGATGAAATTCTTAGTTGTGATGATGTGTATGGGGGCACCTATCGACTTTTCGAGCAAATTTATCAGAAGTTTGGAGTCGTCACTCGTTTTGTTGATTTCTCAAACCCTGATCAAGTCAAAGAAGCATTGAACGAACGAACTCGATTGGTTTGGATTGAAACTCCAACAAACCCTCTTCTTAAAATCATTGATATTCAAGCAGCCGCTGAAATGGCAAAGAAACACGGAGCACTCTGTGCTGTCGACAATACCTTTGCGAGCCCTTTTTTTCAAAACCCTCTTTTGCTGGGTGCTGATATTGTCATGCACTCCGTGACAAAATACATGAATGGGCACAGTGATGTCATTGGAGGCGTGGTGGCGACTCAAAATCAAAGCCTGTTCGAAGAAATGAAATTCATTCAAAAATCAGTGGGCGCTGTGCCTTCACCGATGGATTGCTTTTTGGTCCTGCGCGGATTAAAAACACTCCCTATTCGAATGCAACGTCACCAGGAGAATGCACTGAAGCTTGCGCAGTTTTTATCGTCGCATGAACAAGTCGAACGAGTGGTCTACCCTGGCCTAGAGTCTCACCCTAACCACACGTTAGCCAAAAAACAAATGTCTGGGTTTAGTGGGATGATTACTTTTTTCCTAAAAGGTGGCTTAGAGGCGTCTCGAAAGCTCTTAGAAACAGTTCAAGTCTTTGCCTTGGCGGAGAGCTTAGGAGGGGTCGAGTCGCTCATTGAACATCCTGCCATCATGACTCACGCAAGTGTTCCAAAAGCGATTCGTGAAAAAACTGGAATTTCAGACAATCTCATTCGATTGAGTGTTGGTATTGAAGGTTATGAGGATCTAAAAAATGATCTCGACTTCGCACTCAAACGAAGTGCCGTCAACTAATTGACTTTAACTCACTCTAAGCACACTCGTTTGAAGCACCGTTGATTTGGATTAAGCCCTTGCGTTTTACCAAACCAAGCCTTATTTAAAAGGTATGCGAAAATTCAAAAAGTGGCTGAAAAAAATTCTATCGTCTGGCTCCCCACTAGTACTTGCCTGATTTTATCAGAAAAGACTTGGGTTCATGCTGTTAAGGGATCTAATCCTGGCAGGAACTCCTTTGACTCACCCAAGTGCCTTCCGTTCCAATCAAATGCCTGAGTCATGATTTTTGATTAAGTTGAACCAAAAAACTTGGCTTGAAGGACTGAAATCATCTTGCTTCCACACGCACTAACCGAAGACCTACTCTCCTATTTTGAGCATTTGCTCGAGTCATGGCTTGTACCGACTTACCCTTGGCGTAGACCTCCGAAGCTTTTGTTTTTTTCGATAAGGGTCTCAAGGTCACCATCTCGGCAAGGTCTCCATGAAGACCCCAAATAGGTTCAAAATTAATAAAGATGGGATCTGTTGCATCGACAGCATAGGCAGTGCTACCAGATCCTGAATTCAAGACTTCAGGATTACTAAACTGAAACCAGCGCTTCATCCAAGAGTAGTTTCCATAAGCATAGCGCACGTCTCGTCTCCCTAAATCCGTCGCTACTAGGTTCCATTCTGCTTCGGTTGGAAGTCGATAGCGTGTGCCAGGGCGATGGCTTGGAAAGATTTCTCTCAGGCTGTCATGAATTTCCGAACGATTGAGCTCCAGAAGCTGATTGAGTTTCATCAACACCGGGAGGATGGATTTCCTAAAGGGTAGCCCGACGACGGCATGATTTTCTTTCGAAGGTTCCACCTGACGAAGGCTTTCCTTTCGAACCCTAAATACTTTACCTTTCTCAATTTTGGGCGCCTCGTAGCTCATGACAAGATGAACAAGGCCATTCCACTGAGCGTATGTCAGGTGAGTTGGACTAAACTCAAAGGCTTCAGTCATACTTCCTTTCGGTGCATAAGCTCGTAAAGCTTGATCCTGAAATTCATGATCGCTGTGAGGATCAAACTTAATCCAAACATGATCCCTATTCCGAGGCATCAAAACGTCAACCGCACCACCTTCTACCTCAAGCTTGAGTCTTTCCAACATCAAGCTCACAAGGTGTTTAGCACCGAGTTCACGAAGCCTTGCTAGGACTTGGCCTTGATAGGGAGTTACTCGAGGATCATTAAAAATAAGATCAATCCACTTTAAATCAACTTCAAATTCTTCATTGCCTCTAAAAATACTTGCTCCGTGAACAGGCTGCGGATCGTAATAAAATCGAAAGACTGTCTCCACAAGGAAGTCTATTTTTTTGGTACCATTCCAACTTTGTCGAGTTGATTGTATTTCAAAGCGATTTAAAAATCGCTCTACTTCCGTTTCAATTCGGCGAAAGTACTTTAGATTTCCAAAATGCTTACTGATTCTTTTTGATACCTGATCCCTCCAAGGTCGATCCGTCTCTGTTTCTTTAGAGAAATCACTTAAATAATGCTGAATCCAACGATTTACGAGTTCAGGCTCCAAATTCAATAAAAAGCCTTCAGCAACCCGCAGGTCTCTCGCGGAGAGATTTTTGGTGTAACTCGTAAAACCATTAGAGCCATTTTGAAATAAGTTCTCAAAATAATAATCAAGTGCAATCACTCGTACTTCCATGGGTAGCAAAGGGTTTCCAATAGCTTTCTCTATTCTTTGATATCCTTCGGCCTTCCCTTGATCTCGTAGTAAATCAGCGATTCGATGAATTTCAAAAATATCCCGAATTTCCTGTTTGGAAGGTTGCCCCGTCAGAGATTCAATTGAAAACTGGTCTAGTAGCTTTTCTACGAATTGAGTTTGAGCCGCTTTTCCTACCACTGCTGTGATAGCACGAAAATGAGTGCGTCTCGTCCTAGGCCGGACCTCCATTGATAATCTACTTAAAAATTCATGCCATAATTGAACTGAATGAAAGACCTGTTCTTTTTCAGCTTCATTCTGGCGACTTTCTTCAGGAAGTGGACTAGTCAATGGTTTTTTTTCAAAATCAGTCATTCCCATTCTTCGTTCACTCATCTCAACTAAGGCTGCCCAAAGTGTTTCCTTAGGAAATCCATCTAAGTACGGATCATTTTTTATTTCTCTTAAGAACATGGATGAAAAAATAAGTGTTTCTTTAAACGACCATTGAGAAAAGTAACCTCTCATTAGCCTTTCTATTGGATCCTCGATTTTTTTTGCCTGAAGCTGAAACAAGCTTGGAAATCTTTCAACGAAACCAATCAGTTTCTCAGGAGTGATGAAACCTGGATTTATATCGAAAGATAAATTGACGCGATCCAAAATTGTCTTCTTAATCCTCGATACTAGGGCGCTATTCAGCAGAAGTAAGATCCCTTTTTCTTCAAGAACTTTTAGATTCTCAGAGAGTCTGTCAATCGTTAATTCTGGTCGATCGAACAAACCTAAAATGTAATCACCAACCTCATCAATATTGATTCGTCTTTTTAATTTTTCAACGACTGCTAAATTTCTTCTAGGAAATTCTAAGTTTCGATCTCCTTTTAAGATTTCTTCAAGGTCTTCCACTGTGAGTTTCATAGATTCCCACGGGCAAGCCCGTGGTCCTTACCGTTACAGCTTCATACGAAGCTGACCTGAATCCTGGTGTCCTTGGTGTTCAACATAGTTTTTAATTATCTG